>JAGBWW010000075.1 GCA_017629595.1 Clostridia bacterium
CCAATCCGTCTTTATGGGATTTTAAACGGCTTATTAAGATTAAAAAACGTTGACGTTGGTATTATAGAACACGTTGTTAGAGATGAAGAAGGCAAGCGCACTACCAAGCATTTAGAAGTTGACTTTGTATGCAATAAAGGAAATCAACGCTATTATATTCAATCGGCATTCTCTATTCCTGATGCCGAGAAAATGGAACAAGAACAAGCATCGCATGACCGTATAGACGATTCGTTTAAGAAAATTATTATTACCCAAGATAGAACTAAACTTTGGAGAAGTGAAAAAGGCTACGTTATTATGAACGTTTTAGACTTCCTTCTCAAAGAAAATAGTCTTGAATTATAAAAGTGGGTTTCCCACTTGTTTAGAAGTCGAAATTGCAATTTGGTGCAATTTCCTTAACCTGCTTAGGCGTTGAAATACGAATCATTTTTTAACTAATAAATTAGCGATGGGCTATTCCATCGCTAATTTTATATTTCATATAAAAGAAAACTCGTCTGAACTAAAAAAAAGTTCAAACGAGTTACGCTTGGCGGAGAAAGAGAGATTTGAACTCTCGCTACGCGTTCTATACGTACTACTCCCTTAGCAGGGGAGCCCCTTCGGCCTCTTGGGTATTTCTCCATTGGTCGGTGTGTTGCACCATTTGTGCCTAGGTATGATAGCATAAAAAAAACAATAAGTAAAGCCTTTGGTCAAAAATTGTAAGAACAATTTGCAACCACCAAATTCTTTTGCGACGAACAGGGCAATTTGTTTGGCAACGTTGAAAACGTTTTAACAAAATTAGTGATAAATTTTAACAAAATTTGTATTTTTTTAATGCATTATTGATAATTTGTATATATATTTTGTTTTTGGTATTGAATTCTATTTTGGTACATGTTAATATATTTGTGTATTGAGCAGTGTAAAATTGCACGATACCATTATTATAAAGTTATTGGAGGGAGAAACTTTTATGAAACTTAACAAAGTTTTAGCTTTTACTCTTGTGGCAGTAATGCTCTTGACAACGTTGACAGCTTGCGCTCACAAACACACCTTCTCTGAAGGTTGGCAAAAAGACGCAACTCACCACTGGCACTCTGCAAGTTGCGAACACGCAGAAGAAGTTGATGCCAAAGCAGAACACGATTGGGATGATGGCACAGTTACAACCCAACCCACCTGTGGCGATGACGGTGTAAAAACCTTTACTTGCGAAGTTTGTGGTCACACAAAAACAGAAACTGTTCCAGCAACAGGCCAACACGATTGGGATGATGGCGAAATCACAACGGAACCTACTTGTGATGCAGACGGCGTAGAAACATTTACCTGCGAAGTTTGTGGCGATGAAAGAGAAGAAGACGTTGACGCAAATAACGTTCACTCTTTTGCAAGCGCATGGTCTTTTGATGACGACAATCACTGGCACGCAGCAACTTGCAGTCACGCAACAGAAGTTGATGGCCTTGCAGAACACGATTGGGATGAAGGCGAAGTCACAACACCCGCAACAGAAACAGAACCCGGCGTGTTGACATTCTCTTGCGAAGTCTGTGGCCATACATACACAGACGTAATTCCCGCAACCGGTGGCGGTAGCCAAGGCGGTGGCAGTTTGGCAGCACCTATCCGTGTTGAAGCAGAAAACGCAACGTTGGGACAAATTGACGGAGCAAGCAACCCCATCACAATTGAAGAAAATGAAGGTTGCAGTGGCGGTCGCGGTGTTGGTTATTTCCAAGCAACAGGTCAAACAATTACATTTACAATTGTCGTTGACCAAGCAGTAAACGGTGTAACTCTCGTTTTGGGTGTAGCCCCTGCAGTATTTAGCATGGAAACGTTTGAAATTGATTCTATGTCTGCTGCACAATTGGCAACATATGCAACGTTTAAACTCAACGGTCAATCAGTAACGTTTGGTGGCAACGATATCCCCGGCAACTCCGAATTTAACTTCTGGCTTGTTGGCACCTTTACAGCAACGGTCAACTTGCAAGCAGGTACAAACACGTTTGTAATCACCAGCTCCGGCACAGCATTGAACGTTGACTACATTGAAGTACGCTAAAACTATTTACTTAACAAATTAAACGGTTTTCCAAACGGAAAACCGTTTTTTTTGTATTCAATTGCACCACCTAAAAACAAATTATTTCATACACAAAAACGAGCCAAATGCTTGGCTCGTTTTTTCTTTTGGCTTTATTTACCAAATGATAATTCGTTTTTCGGGAGCAATGTACATTTTGTCCGTTTCTTTTACGTCAAAGGTGGAATACCATTCTTTGAAGTTTCGGGGAGTGATGTTTGCACGCAAAATTGCAGGGCCGTGCACGTCAACCGAAAGAAGCAATTGAAGATATTCTTGTCTTGCTTTGGAGCACCAAACTCTTGCCCAGTTGTGGAAATATTCTTCGTAAGAAGCGCCTTCCGTTTTGGAC
>JAGBWW010000076.1 GCA_017629595.1 Clostridia bacterium
ATCTTATCCCAATATACATTAGTATTCATATGTTTAGTGGTAATTGTAATACCACTTGCATCAAATATTATTTTACCTTTAGGAATAAAATTTAATAATAATTGCAATGAAATACAGATTAATAATAATGGTAAAAATATATATGTTACCGGTGAAAAAAATCCTAGATGAAAGAAAGTAATGAATAATATTAAAATAATCACAAAATCAAATATAAATAGTATTCTAATTGATTTCATATCCCTTATCTTTTTTTCGACTTTTCCCACAAAATCACCTTCCTTAATTGTTGTTTCTTAAATAAGACCATAAGCAAGTGTATAAGAATTTGACACCAGTTCTTATCATCATATCTTCACCGAACATCTCAAAATACAATAGAGTACCATTTGCAAAACTTCTAAGTCCGTTTTAATCAAACTAATTCATAAGCAGATTCGCTTAGTTTTTTTATTTATGCCTTTTTGTCAAAAGTCCATTTAGAGATAAATCATTAATCTTCTAAAAAAGGCACAACTCTTTCATCAAGTAAAAATGAAGTATATAATGTTCCAAAATGTTCTTTTAAATATTTTTTTCCTTGTTCAAATGGAGGGATTATTCTTTCAGCCAAATTTTTATCTAAAAGTGCTTTTAATTTTTCTTCATCATAATCTAAATAATCACATGAGTACTTATCTTTTTCAGTAAAATAAAATCTACTACCAACATTTGGAGAATATGTCTCCATATTATCTTGAATTATATCATTAGGATTTTCGAATTCACCTAAAAAGAAAGTATAATTAATGTAATATGTTGGGCCATAATATGATCTTTGTAAATCTATCATACAAGTAAATTTGTTTCCTTTTAAATAATATTTACTTTTGACCTTTGTAAATCCATGGCCTTTTAAATATTTATGTAAAAACTTTTTAAATACATCTTGTTCCATATTTTTCCTTCATTAATACAATGGTAGGTATCTAAATTATATATTGAGAAAATTGGGTTGTCAAGGGTGGAAAAAACAAAGGGTGTGCCACGGAACATGGCACACCCGAAAAGTATTCTTTTAAATCAATATTTTTTCGCGTTGCTCCAAATATTCTTTTCTTACACAAGTAACGTTTTTCAAAGGCTGACATGTGTACTAAAATTCATTTTGTTGCCCTGGACAAATAAACAAAATGCTTGGCTTTCAATTTGTGAAAGGGAAAATTTCTTTTGAGTTGGGGTGGGTGTGGGCGTTGTGCTGTGAGAAAAAGTGTGATATAATAATTTTATGGTCGCAACTGAAACACTTTTTATGTGTTGCATAACCATTTTACACTGCATTTTTGAGGAAACACATATGATAAAAGTTGTTTTGTTTGACGTTGACAATACTTTGTTGGACTTTGACCAATACGTCAAAGACGCAATGAAAAACGGATTTGAAAAGTTTGGGCTTGGCAAATATGACGACGATACTTTTGCCGTCTTTACAAAAGTAAATTCTGCCCTTTGGCACACCTTGGAAAGGGGCGAACTTTCATTTGAAGAATTGAAAAAAGTTCGTTGGAATTTGGTTTTTGAGGCTCTTGGCATTTCCTTTGACGGAGTGTATTTTGAAAACTATTTTAGAGATTTTTTGTTTGACAGCGCAATCCCCATAGAAGGCGCTTATGATTTGTTGAACAGCCTAAAAGGAAAGTACGTCCTTGGTGTTGCGAGCAACGGCCCATACGACCAACAAATTAATCGTCTTAAAGTTTCCAATATGCTTGATTATTTTTCACATTTCTTCATTTCGGAAGAAATTGGGCACAGCAAACCCTCACTTGCGTTTTTTGACGTTTGTATGGAAAGATTGAACCAAAACGTGCAAGAAAAATTTGAGCCAAGCAACGTCATGATTGTTGGCGATTCGCTTTCTTCCGATATTGCAGGTGGCCGTCAATGTGGCATGAAAACTTGCTTTTTCAACCCCAAAAACAAGCCCGTTGAAAGTGGCGTTTGCGACTTTGTCGTGACCAAGTTGTGCCAATTGAAAGGAATTCTTTAACAAAAAACAACCCCTTTGCTAAAACCTAGTTTAGCAAAGGGGTTTTTCTATGTAAAATTTACTTTTGCACGTATTTTTGCGCGTGTGTTTTGACTAAAACAAAGGTTGCGTCCAACAATTTTGAATAAAAGGGCAAAAATGCGTTTGCAAGTGCCACAAGACCAATGGAAAACAAAATTGCATTGGGATTTTGGAAAAAAGTGGGAACAAACACGTTGAGCAACACTCCAAACAAAAGCAGAGTTGCGTTCCAAAAAACGTAATAGACAATCCACTTGGGCGCGCCTGACAATTTGGGAATAATC
The DNA here is from genome assembly GCA_017629595.1 of Clostridia bacterium. Lineage (GTDB taxonomy): Bacteria > Bacillota > Clostridia > Christensenellales > CAG-314 > RGIG2220. Next base: position 2,335 of record JAGBWW010000076.1, read on the forward strand.
ATATTTTGCGCCTTTGCTTCAAATTTTTCGTCAAAACCAAACAGTTGCTCCACCGATTGGTCCGTTTTGTAGGTCACTTGTTTTTTGGGACTTTGACAAAATTGTTTTAACAAAACAAAAGGGTACAAAACCAACACACCTGCCAAAATGGTTGCAGGATTGGCGCTTGCGCCCAACAAAAAGCCCAAGAAGCAAGTAACAACGTAGGTCGCCACCGACCACCACCAAAGTTTTTCATGCGCCAAGGTGGGAACTGCCAAACAAACGGCACCCATCGCCAAAAGGGCAAAACCTGCCCACGAAAGATAGCATGCGCCCACGGTGAAGATGACTGCCAATGCCGAGCATATTGCCGACAACGTGATGAACTTGGTCTTATTCACTTAGCACCCCAAACCGCAACGGGCACAGTTGCAACATGCGTTTGCCAACAAACAGTCTGCACAATAACTGCCTGTGCAAGTACCGTTTCCGTGCATGTTTGCACCTGCTTGCTCGCTTGTCGTGCGCAATTGGTCGGGAGAAATTGTGTTGGAAGAAATAATCTTTGTCAATTTCACCAACGCTTGGGTGTAACGAGGATTGTTGGGGTCTTTTTGGACGGCAAATTCAAGTTGCTTTTTGCTTTCCAAATACCAATTCTTTTTGAAGAAAATTACGCTTTGCAAAAAGTGCCATTCGGCATCTCGGTTTGTGATGGCGTCCAACTTTTCTTGCGCAAGGTCAATTTTGTTATCTTCAATAAGTTGTTGAATGGCTTGATAGTCGCCCGAGGAAACTTCTTCTTCATCGTGAAAATCGCTGTGATGAGCGTGTTCTTCGTTCATAAATTTTGCCATTATTTCTTGGTATGCAACGTTTAGTTGTTGCATTTTTTCGGCGGCTTCTTCGCCTTTTTCGCCGGGCAAAAATCTGTCGTCTTCATACTTTGCGCGAAGCTTTTGGTATGCGCTTTCCACTTCTTCTTTGGTTGCGTTTTCGCTGATTTGTAAAATTTTGTATGCGTTAAATTCGTAACCCATAAATTAACCTCTTAACTTTTTAAGAACTCGCTGATTTTCTTCTCTAAAAGTTTTATACATTATGCTATTTAAAATGCAAGTGTATTTTGTCAAATTTAAATCGTTTAGGCACATAACTGCCCTGTTAGATACGGCATTGAGCAAAAATTCAATTTCTTCCAAAGCCTTTGCATCCAACTTTTCGCCATAAAACTGTCTAAAAGGATTGTATGCTTTTTTCCTTAAATCTTTGTTGAAATCGTCGGCTGCATCAATTAAATATACCCATTTTCCCACGTTGTAACACAAGTCTTGCAAAAATTTGTTGCAATCTTGACCAAAAACTGAGTGGCATATATGCACCAAAAGTTGTGCCGACTTGTGACAAACTTGGTCAAGGGAGTTAGCTTCGCCTTCTTCCAAACGAGCCAACTCAACGCACTCCAACGAAAGTTTGTCCGCCAAAAGCCTTTCCCTTTGACACGCCTTTTCGTAGTCTTTTTGAAAGGCCTTTTTTGCAATTTTTTTTGCAAAATTGCCTTCGTCTTTTGCGTGGTCGGCAAGGGACAAATAGGTCAACAAAACGTTGGCCGTGGCAAGTTTTTGACAAATTTCGTCTACTTTCATCAAGGGACGGGGTGTTATCGGGTGAGAAACGCATCTTCCCTTTTCCACTTGCACTTCTTGTTCCAATACACTGTGAAACAAGACGTTTAGAAAGGTTATGTCGTTGCCTACGGCTGTGCGTGCTTTTTGAGAATAGTCCTTTGTTGCAAGACAAACACCACACATAAAGGTTTGGAAAATTCCCTTTTCGCCTTTTGTGGCGTCAGCACTGAGTTTTACGTATCCAAACATTATCTAATAGGGGGTACAAAGCCAACCTTTTTGTAAACCTTTTGCAAGGTTTTGTTGGCCAAATAGTTTGCTTTTTCGGCACCTTCTTTCAAAACCTTTTCCAAATATGCCTTGTCTTTGAGCAACAATGCTTGTTTTTCTTGAATAGGTTTCAACAAGTCGGAAACAGCTTGTGCCAATTTTTCTTTAAATACGCCATAGCCAAGACCGTCAAATTCCTTTTCGCATTGAGCAATAGTTTTGCCTGTGCAAAGAGAATAGATGGTGAGAAGGTTGCTTACGGCGGGTTTTTCGCTGAGTGAGTATCTTACTTGTGTGTCGCTGTCGGTGACGGCACGTTTGAATTTGCGTGCAACGGTTGCAACGTCATCTGTCAAGAAAATGCTGGCGTTTTCGTTTTCGTCCGATTTGCTCATTTTTGCAGAAGGATTTTGCAAACTCATAATTTTTGCGCCTTGCTTTGCAATGTAAGGTTCGGGAACAACAAAGGTGGGGGAATATCTATTGTTGAAACGTTCTGCCAAAGTGCGTGCCAATTCCAAGTGTTGTTTTTGGTCTTTGCCAACGGGAACAACGTCCGTTTGGTACAACAAAATGTCACTTGCCATCAAAACGGGATAGTTCATAAGCCCCATGTTGATGTTGTCTTGGTGCTTTCTTGATTTATCTTTAAATTGAGTCATGCGATTGAGTTCGCCAATATATGCAATTGTGTCCAACACCCAAGCAAGTTCGGCGTGGGCGTGTACGTGAGATTGCAAAAAGACAATGCTTTTTTCGGGGTCAATTCCACATGCCAAATATAAAGCAAGCAATTCCATCGTGTGTTTTCTTAATTCGGCAGGTTGTTGCGCAACAGTAATAGAATGCAAATCTACAACGCTAAAAATACATTGATATTCATCTTGCATTGCGCCCCAATTTCTTATTGCTCCCAAATAGTTTCCCAACGTGATGTTACCGGTAGGTTGTACTCCGGAAAATACAATTTTTTTGCCGTCTGGTGTCATTTTGCTATCCTCCAATTATTGATACAATTTTAGCATATAGCAGTTTTTCAGTCAACAATGAAGTTGTGCTGAAAACAAAAAACTCCACACAACAAAACTGTTGCGTGGAGCAAAACTCTTTGATTTCTTATGCAATTTGATATTTTTCAAGGTTTTCGGGAATTGTGTCTGCGGTAACTGCAATTGTAAATTCAATGTTGTAAACTTTTTCAAGCTTAATCAAACCTTCAATAAAGTTTTCGCTTTCTTCGTGAGAAATTGACAACACTGCAAAAAGTTCGTCGCAATAAACGTGTTCAATATCAAAGTTGAGAGCCAACATACCTTTTACAAATGCGTAAAATTGTTCCACAGTTTTTACCCTGTATTCGGACATATCTACCAAACGGATTTTTCTATCCAAAACGTGCATTCTGTGATTTGATTGATCCAAATATACCAATACACCTTTACATACTGCACAATGTGCGTGTGCTTGATTGACAAGTTTTTCTGTTTTGCCACTGCCTTTTTGACCAAAAATAAGTTTCATTTCGTTTCCCCTTGTTATTTTTTTATGTTATTCGGCTTTGCTGTTTTGCAATTTTGCCGTTTGATCCGCTATGCGCAAAGCTTCCACCATTTCGTCAATGTCACCGTTTAAGAAGTTTTCCAACGAGTGCATGGTAAAGCCAATTCTATGGTCGGTAATTCGGCTTTGAGGGAAGTTGTAGGTGCGAATTCTTTCGCTTCTGTCCCCTGTGCCTACTTGTGTTTTACGTGCTTGTGCATATTCCTTGTCGGCTTGTGTTTGGTACAAGTCGTACAACTTTGATTTGAGCATAAGCATGGCTTGTTCTCTATTTTGAATTTGACTGCGTTGTGTTTGACATGCAACGACGATGCCCGTAGGAATGTGCGTGATGCGAATTGCACTTTCCGTCTTGTTGACGTGTTGTCCACCTGCGCCACTGCTTCGGTAAGTATCTACTTTGAGGTCTTTTTCGTTGATTTCAATGTCAACGTCCACCGCTTCGGGCAAAATTGCAACGGTTACGGTTGAGGTATGAATTCTGCCTTGCGATTCCGTTTCGGGAACACGTTGAACACGATGCACGCCACCCTCATACTTGAAACGACTGTATGCGCCGTTGCCAATTACCATAAAAGTGCATTCTTTAAGTCCGCCCAATTCCGTTTCGTTGACGTCAATTTCGTCCACTTTCCAACGGTTTTTATCGGCAAACATATAGTACATTCTTCTTAATTCGTTGGCAAACAATGCTGCTTCGTCACCACCGGCACCACCACGAATTTCTACGATAACGTTTTTGTCGTCGTTGGGGTCTTTGGGGAGCAACAACACTTTGAGTTGTTCTTTCAAAGTTGCCAAAGTTTCTTTGGATGCGTTTGCGTCTTCTTGCAACAATGTCAACATTTCTTTGTCCGTTTCCAAACTAAGCATTTCCAAAGCATCGTTGTATTCTTTTTCCACCTTTACGTATTGGTCAAAGCAATTTACAACGTCGGTCAAAGATGCGTGTTCTTTTACGTACTTTTTCCACAATGCGTTGTCGGAAATGACCTCACTTTTTGAAAGTTGGTCGGTCAAAAAATCGTATCTGTCTTTTATGTTTTGTAACTTTGTAAACATCTTATTTGCAAATGACTATTCTGTCGTTTTGAGAGTAGTCCTTTTTAACTTCTACTTCTTTAAAAATGGGTTGGAAAAGTTGTTTTACCGCTTCGCCTTGGTCATAGCCAATTTCCAAAACCAAAACACCTTTGTCCGTCAAATGGTCTTTTATATTATGCGCCAAAATTCTGTAAAAGTCAAGGCCGTCTTTGCCTCCGTCAAGAGCCAATTTTGGTTCGTAATTTTTAACTTTGTCGTCCAACGTTTCAATGACGTCAGTTGCAATATAAGGGGGGTTGCATACGACAACGTCAAACTTTCCTTTTACGTTTTGGAACATATCGCTTTTTACAAAAGAAACGTTTGCTTTGTTTTTCTTTGCATTGAATTTTGCAACTTTAAGCGCTTGTGCACTTACGTCGGCACAAACGACTTTGGCTTGTGTGAAAAGATTGATGGTGATACCAATGCAACCTGTACCACAACACAAATCCAACACTTTGGACTCTTTTGTGGTAAGTTTGATGGCTTGTTCGCACACCAATTCCGTTTCAAAGCGAGGAATGAGCGTGTCTTTTGTTACACAAAAAACTTTGCCATAAAAGTCGGTATTGCCCAAAACTTGTTGCAAAGGTTCGCCGTTTGCACAACGTTTTACGTAGTTTTCGGCACGAACTTGCCAACCGAAAGGGATCATCAAATCGTCTTTGAGATTGCTTCTTTCAACGCCCAAAACGGCGCTCAAAATCCAATCAAGGTCACAACGTTCCATATTGTTGTAGTTGAGCAAAGGAGTTAACTGTTTTTTAAATTCGTGCAAAGCAATGGGGCCGGGGAAATGCTCTTCTTCCACCGATTGGTCGGCATCCATTTCCAAAACTTTGTTGAAAGCGCAAATTGCCACTTCAATCATATCGTCGTCCGGCTCACGCGTGGTGATGCGTTGAAATTGTTTGCCTGCCCATTTCAAAGGTCTAAACAAAATGAATTCGGTGTTTGCCAAAAGCATAATCATTTCGTAAGAAAGACCAGCCAAAAGGGGAATCGTTGCCAACTTGATGGGCAAACGAACGTACCAAACGGAGATAAGGTCAAAGCCCACGGCATAACAAATTGCGTCAATTGCCACCGACACAACGATGGACAACAAAACGACGAACACCAAAAAACTCGTGCCACAACGGTCGTGGAAACGAGAGCATTTTCTTACGTTTTCCACCGTCAAGGGCAATTCTGCTTCATAACAAGCAATGGTTTTGTGTTCGGCTCCGTGATACATAAATACACGATTGATTTCGCCCATAAAGGAAATGCTCCACATATAGACAATCAAAATGGCCACTTTCAAAATGCCTTCACTCAAAGAGCGTATCCATTGAATTTCTTGCCAACCACAAAGATTGAGCAAAAGGTTTGTCAAAAGAGTGGGCAATACGGTAAAAAGAAATACTGCCAAGCCAACGCCCAAAATGATGGCAACGGTCATAAATCCGTCCACACCTTTGTCGCTTGCTTGAACGTCCTCTTCAATTGCCACTTCTGCCGATTTCATGGTCGTTTTCATGCCGGAAACCAACGAAGTGATGAGATTTGCTACACCACGGACGATGGGAATCTTTTTGTACCAAGGTTTTTTTGTGGACAATCTTTGTGTATCGGTACGGATTGTTCCGTTTTCGTCACGGACGCACAATGCCATTGAGGTGGCACCACGCATCATAACGCCTTCCAATACTGCTTGTCCGCCGATTTTTGTTTTCATAATAACTTACCTAAAATTTAAGGGATACACCTTTATAAGGGTATCCCTCGTTTGTTTTTGTTTGATTACATTCCGTAACGTTGTTTGAATTTGTCCACTCTGCCACCTTGGTTGACAAGCTTTTGTTTGCCTGTGAAATAGGGATGGCATTTGTTGCAAATTTCAACTTTGATGACATCAGTGTTTTTGGTTGTACCTGTTTTGAAGGTTTCACCGCAAGCACAAACCACCGTTACTTCGTGATATTTCGGATGGATTGCATTTTTCATTGAATTTTACCCCTTTTACATAATTTGCTTAGCAATTATATACCAACATTTTGCACAAGTCAAGTATTTGTTGTTGTTTATTTGAAATCAACCTTTTGCCACAATTTATAATTTGCAAATCCAAATAAGGTGGAAATTGTTGCTCCTATCAACAACGTTTTTAGGTACAAATCACCATTGTTGACCAACGTTGCACGAGAAATAAGTTCTTGCATTTGATAGACGGGAAGCCACTCTATAATTGCCGTTGAAATCGTCGGGTCTATGATGATGCTGAAAACGATGGAAAAAATGATTTCGCAACCAATCAACACGCCAAAAAAGGTCAAAATGCTTCCCGCAGTTGATTTTATCGTGACAATAAGGAAGTTGAGAAAACTACCTATTGCAATTGAATTTACGACACAAAGCAAAATCCAACACAAAATTTCCCCAAATTCGGCAAACAAATTTGACGAAACGGTCCAGCCAAAGGTTATGCCAAAACAAATGATATTTCCAACGAATGAAGTCAACACCAAAATAGCGATGACGCAAGGAGCGAAAACGGCGTGTGCCAAAAAGGTTTTTGTTCTTCCATAGGCAAATACGCAATTTTTTACCGTTCCTTGTGAAAACTCTCCTGCGCACAAAACTCCTGCACAAATAATGGCAAAAATTCCACCTGTGCTTGTTATGGACAGTTCTCCCAAACTTATCGTTTTGCCACTTTGTCCCATAAGGTTGAGCTGATATATAAGTTCTTCAAGACTCACGTCCAAGAGGAAACGAGTCAAGGCAACTTCCAAAAAGCAATTGACAACGGGCAAAATGATGCCTCCAACAAGCATAAACCACAAAAAGAGTTTGCTGTGTTTAAGCCTTATAAAAAGCGATGATAAAACGTTAAACATTGTCGCCACCTCCTTTCTTTACCAATCTAAGATAAAAGTCTTCCAACGTGCCGTTTGCCCTTGCAACGGTTTTTACGTCCACTTCGTGTTCCATCATCAATTTTATGATGGCTGTAAGCGACATGTCTGTGTAAAGTTCCAAAACGTTTTCCGACACAATTCTTGCGTCAACTCCCATTTCCTTAAACACGGAAAAGGCTTTGTCGGCTTGTTTTGTCGTAAGGCGCAAGCGAGCGCAGTTTATTGCTTCTACTTCTTCTTCCGTCATTTGGGCGACAATTCTTCCCTTGTCCATAAAGACGTAGCGTGTGGCAATTTTGGCAAGTTCCGACAAAATGTGGGAAGAAATCAAAATTGTTACACCGTTTAGAGAAAGGTTTTTCAAAATGTCTCTAACTTCTTTTATTCCTTCGGGGTCCAAGCCGTTGATTGGCTCGTCCAACAAAAGCATTTTGGGTTTGCCCAAAAGTGCCAAAGCAATGGCTGTGCGTTGGCGCATACCCAAAGAGAAGTTGCCAACTTTCGTTTTGTTTTCGGGGTCAATTCCCAAAAGATTTAACGTCTTGTCGGCGTATTCTTTATCAAAAGGAATATTCAGCAATTTGCATCGTGCTTGTACGTTTTGATATGCCGTCAGTTTTTCGTACAATGCCGGTCTTTCTATTATTGCCGAAAGGTCGCATGGATTGTGCAAGCCAAAACGCTCCACCTTGCCACCTGAAGGTATGGCAACGTTGCTAAGCAATTTTATCAAGGTAGTTTTGCCCGACCCGTTTTTTCCAACTAAACCAACGATGTCGCCTTGGTTGATGGTCAAATTGACGTTGTTGACGGCGCAAACCAAAGGAAAGCGTTTTGTTAAATTTGTCGTTTTGATTATTTCGCTCATTTTTTCTCCTTATTTTTCTTCCTTGTGAACAAAATCGTAAACGGCTTTTGCCGTAGGTTTGTTTAGCGAAGGGGTGCTTTCTATTTCTTCCAACGAAGCGTTTTCCAACGCTTCAATGGTTTTGAATTTCTTTTGCAAGGCAACAATTCTCTTTTGTCCCATACCAGCAATATTTTCCAAAACTGATTTTAACGCACTTTTGGTATGCAAGTTTCTATAATAGGTTATGGCAAAACGGTGCGCTTCGTCTCTAAGATTTATCAACAAATTGAGTGCAGGGCTGTTGACGGGAAGTCGGCGCGGAATATTGTCGCAAGGAAGAAAGACCAATTCTTCTTTTTCTGCAAGTGAGGCAAGTTGCACTTTTATACCGGCTTCTAATACTGCTTGTTTGGCGTAAGTCAACTGCCCCAAGCCACCGTCCACCACAACAAGGTCGGGCATTGCGCCAAACTCTTGGTCAAGGTGGGCAAAACGACGAAGCAAGGTTTCTTTCATACAAGCAAAATCGTTGGCCCCTTCTACCGTCTTAATTTTGAAACGGCGATACTTTTTAGTTGCCTTTTCGCCGTTTTCAAAAACCACCATAGACGCAACTTTGTGCACACCGGATATGTTGGAAACGTCAAAACACTCAATACGTTTGGGCAATATTTCCAAACCCAACAATTCTTTAAGTTGCAAAACGGCACCAATGGTTGCTTGGTATTTTTTGTCTATTTGAGACTTTTGTCTATCTAAAAAGTTTGTTGCATTGTCGCTTGCCATCTGCACAAGTTGTTTTTTGACGCCACGCAAAGGATAAGAAACAACGACTTTTTTGCCAACAATTTTTGAAAGAGTTTCTTCCAACGCTTCAAAACTTTGATTGACGTTGACGTACACTTCGGCACTGAGTTGCATTTTGTCGGCGTATTCAATCAAAAAACTTTCCAATGTTTGGGCTGTTTCTATGCCACCGTCATCCACCGACACGTTGTCGGAAAAGTTGACCTTTCCATCTCGCACCATTGTGTGGTTGACTGCCGTGTTTTGTCCGTCAAACACAATGGCAAAACAATCAAAGTCCACCTTTTTATTTAGCGATACAAGATGTTTTTGTCCGTATTTTTCCGCCACTTCCAAATAACGTTTGTATTCCAACGCACTTTCGTAGTTGGTTTTTTCCGATTCTTCCATCATCTTTTGTTTTAGACGTTGACAGACAAAAGATACGTCTCCTTTCAAAAATTCCAACGCCTTTTCCACTTGCTTACGGTATTGCTCTTTGACGTCTTGGTGGATGCAAGGAGCAAGACAAGTGCCAATGTGATAATTTAGGCAAGGACGGAAGTTTTTCTTCAATTTTGAAAAATCGTGTTTGCACGTTGCAAAGGGAAAAATTTTGTGTAAAATTTCCCACAATGCGCTTCCACCCGTTGTGATAGGACCAAAATATTTGTGACCGTCTTTAGAAATTTTTCTCACGAAAGAAAAACGGGGAAAAGGTTGTTTTAAGTCCACCTTTATATATGGATATTGCTTGTCGTCTTTAAGCAATATGTTGAAAGGAGGTTTGTGCTTTTTGATAAGAGTGTTTTCCAAGGCAAAAGCGTCCGTTTCGCTTTGAGTCACAATGTAGTCCAACGTTTCTACGTGGTTGAGCATTGCTTGGACTTTTATCGGCTTTTGGTTGGTGTGAAAATATTGTCTTACACGATTTTTAAGCACCTTTGCCTTGCCGACGTACAAAACGTTTTTGTCGGCATCATACATTATATAAACACCCGATTTGTCGGGCAAAGTTTTTAACGTGCGAGAAATGGCTTCGTTCATGGCAAAATTATACCATAATTTCTTTATAAATTACAATATTTATCTTAAAATCAAATTGAATTTTTGAAAAGAAAAAGCCGATTGAAATCAATCGGCGTCCTTTATTTGTTCAGTTGAATTTATTTTTTGACATTGCACCATAAGTTGGTTCAAGGCCAAATTCAATTTTTGTTGTTGAGCAACGGTGCGTTGCCCGTTTAGCCCCTTGGACTGCAAAAGATTTGCAATTTTTTGCAACGTTTGACCGTCGCAAGATTGTTTTAACAAATCAAAACTGCTTATGACGTCGTTCAGGTCGCTGTCGGCAATCTTTTTGCCCATGTTTTCAAAGTCAAAATCTTTGCCAAAAAAGGCGTCTAGAGAAACAATCCATTTGTCAAAAAGTCTTTCCGTCTTTCTTTGAGAAGCCTTGTTTTTTTTAGATACAACGTTTTTTGACAAGCACAAACTTATTGCCAAAGTCAATGCGATAAGCAAAAACTGGCTGTCTTGTTGCACAAAAAGAAAAACAAGGACAAAAATGACGGAGCAAACGCCCACCACGAAATATAACCAACCAAACAACGAGCGTGGTTTTTTGTGAACAAACTCAAAAATCTCGCTTGGATAGACGTCGGGTGTTTTGGTAAAACACTTCCATTGGTTGAGATATTCTTTTGGCATATTTTCCACAAACCTAAAAACCGATTGACCAAAGGCGCATTTTTTCAACAAGACAATGCCTTTTTTAAATTTTTTGCATTGGGTGGAAAATGGATTGATAACTAAGTTTACAAAAGTTGCAAAAGCCACTGCACAAAAGAGTGCAGTGGCAATTTTCGTTGTGTTTTGCAAAATAAAATCTATAACAATTTGGCTCATAACCAAATTGTTGACTTATTTATTTTTTTTATACCTTCTTTTACATTTTTATAAGTTGATTGTCGGCAATGCTCATTACGTATTTTTCCACCTTGGACACTTTCAAGATGCTTTGTACTGCCATTGCATACGATTGCAACTGCGTTGAATAATTCTTTTTGATAAATTCGGGATGACGTGTGTATTTGTAATCCAACACCACTGCCGTATTGTCGCCACGAATAATTACGACGTCAATGATACCTTGCAAAATTACGTCGTCACTCAAAGAGCAGTTTGCAATGACTTCTTTTGCAGAAACTTTGAGCATAAAGGGTTGTTCACGATACACCTTGCCCCTTGCCAACAATGTTTGCAATTCTTTGTTTTGCGCAACCTTTGTGATAACGTCCAAATCTAACTTGGAAGTTATTAAATTTTTCTTTTCCAACTCGGCAACGTTTGAAGCAAGATTTTCCACGTCAAAAATATTTACCAATTCAAAAACTTTGTGGTAATCGCTACCCACTGTTGCGCTGTCCTCGTTTGGCGTTGTGCTTACGTTGTACAACGGCAAGTTTTCATCGTTGCTGTACATTTTGTCCAACCTTGAAGAAACCACTTTCATGGGCAACTCTTTGCTTTGTGCATAAGGATAGACGTATTGCATATCGGCAAGAGTTTTGTCAAAGTCGCCAGTTTGTGCGCACAACAATGAAGGACTTTGCACAACCACGTTTGTTTGGAAATGCCAATGTTTTATTGCAATGCGACCAGAAATAAGTTTGTCGTTTTGCAAGTCGCCATATTTTTTTGTCAAAGCATAGCCAAGCCAATCGGCATGACGTTTTGCCAAAGAAGGCAACGATTGGTTTGCTTTATGGAGCTCGTCACCGTCGCAAACAACAATCAAATGGTTTTGCGCACGAGTCAACGCAACGTACAAAAGTCGCATTTCTTCTTCACGTTTTGAAACTTGCATTTGTTGTTTCAAAGCAAAGGTGGACATGGTTTTTTTAATTGTTTTTTGTGCGAAATCAAAACTATTGAAAGCCAAGCCCAAGTCTTTGTTTAGCAAATAGGTGTTTTCGTTGTCAAAACGAAACTCTTTGTTTGCATTGCACACGAAAACAATGGGGAATTCCAAACCTTTTGATGCGTGCATGGTCATCATTCGCACCGCTCCCGATGGAGCAATAACGGTGGTGTTTTCTCTCTCTTCAGCCGAAAGGTCCACAAAAGCCAAAAAACGATTTACGCTTTGGACGTACTCTTTGCCTTTGATTTGATCTAAAAAGGAATAAAGCTTCTTTATTCTTATGTGTCCGTTGGGCAAACCTTGAACGTACAAGTGATAGTTTGTTTGTTCAATTATTGCCAACAAAACGCTTTCCATTGTTTTTGTTGCCGACAAAAGACGGCTTTTTTGCACCAAGTCCACAACGGCCTTTGCCTTGGGCGAAGGCGATTGTTGAAGTTTTTCAAACAAGGCCAACTCTTTGTCGCCTGCCAAGACAACTTTTGACAATTCATCTTCATCAAAACCACCGAAGTAGGATAAGCACACTCCCGCAGTTGCAACGTCATCAAAGGGATTGTCCACAACGCGCAACAAATTGACCAAATCTTTCAATTCTTTCAATTCAAATTCGTTTTGCTTGAAAGATGCCGAAACGGGAATATTGTTTTCCACAAGGCAATTGTAAATATCCATTGCTTCGGGAGAGTTTATGCTTCTAAACAATAAGACGACGTCACCATAACTTAAACGTTTTTGCCCTTTATCTGTTTTGACCACCGATCCAACAAGTTGTTGGATTCGTTGACAAATGACTTCGCCTTGTCTTCTTCCTTTTGTTTGAAGGGGCGTGACGTCTTGTGTTATGTCGTAAAGAACTTTTGCTTCTTCTTTTTCCACAGTTGGATAATACACAAAATCCACAAAAACAGCTGGGTTGTTTGCCGTTTGAGTAATGTTGCTGGAAAGTTTTGCCGTTTGTTCGTAATCTACACCACCAAGTTCTTTTGTCATAATTTCGCCAAAAACGTCGTTTACAAAAGACAAAACGTCTTGCGTTGAACGGAAGTTTGTGTTGAGACGAATTAACTCGCTTTCGGCTTCTGTTTGGTATTTCTCACACTTTTGAGAAAAATATTTGGGGTCGCATTGTCTAAAATCGTAAATGCTTTGTTTTTCATCACCTACCATAAACAAGTTGCAATGGCCTTTGAGCTTTTCTATCATTGCCTCTTGCACACCGTTTACGTCTTGATATTCATCAACAAAAACGTAGGTGTATTTTTCCTGCAATTGTGTCAATGCGTCAGCGTCTTGAATAATTGCCAACGTAAGTTTTTCCAAATCGCTAAAGTCCAAAAAACCACGTTGCTTTTTAAGGTCAAAGTAGTTTTGGTTAAACTGCAAAACAAACTCCACCATTTTGTCGGCAAATTGCAAAGACTCTTCAACTCGTTTGGTTGCAGTCAAAAAGCCATCGCTGAAAACTTCTTGGTATTGTTCCAAAAGGTCCCTGCTTTGCTTTACAAGGTCGTCAAAAATTGCCTTTAGGTTGATATAATCTTGCTCTGCTTCCTTTTCTTGCTTGTTGGGACGACCAAGTGTAACAAATTTTCTATCCAAATTTTGCACACTTTCTTTCAAAGTGTCTTCATAAAAGTCCAATTCTATTGCGTTTTGCTTTGCCTTTTCTTTGCAACGGTCCAAACCAAGGCGGGCATAAGCATCTGCAAGCGCAACAAATCCTTGTTGATATTGAATTGCTTTTATTTTTAAGTTGTCGTTGAGAAGTTTGCACAACGTGCTTTGCGAAGTTACGTTTTGGTAATTTTGGCGTTTTTCTTGCCACCATTTTTCAAAATTTACTTGCGCACGAGAAAAGTCGTATAATAGGCGAACGGCTTCGTTGAAGGGTTTTTCCTTTCTTCCTTTTAAGAACAACGAATATAGTTGTGAAAAAACAGCATCGTTTTGGAAAGCAACAATTGTTTTTTGCAAACTTTCGGCACGCAAAAGTCTTTCGGTTGCACCTTCCACAATGACAAAGTTGGGATCTACGTCAACCAAATAGAAAAAATTTCGCACAACGTCTGCGCAAAAACTGTGAATTGTGGAAATTGCACACGAATCAATTTTTTCGCACTGTTCTCTTGCTTTATCCGTTTTTATTGCTTGCAGTTTGGAAGAAAGTTTGTTTTTCATTTCGCCTGCTGCAAGTTTTGTAAAGGTTATGGCAAGCAAGTTGTCCAAATCTAACTGACCTTCCAACACCATTTGAATAATTCTATCCACCATTACGGTGGTTTTTCCTGTACCAGCAGATGCCGAAACAATCATGTTTTTGCCACGGTTGCTTACAACAGCATTTTGTTGAGGAGTATATTTAATCATATTTCACCTCCCCAAAAGTTTCCAACTTTACGTCTTTGTCTTTTTCGCGCTTACCTTCCACAAATAAATCTCCAAAATCACAAATTGATTTGTAGTCGCAATATTCGCAACACCTTCCCATGGGACTTGCCGAGACGTATCCATCTTTCATTTGTTTGCCACACAAGGCAATAAAATGCGTTGCATATTTCAACATGTTGTCCAACTCTTCAGCAGTTACAACACGAGCTTTTGCATGAAAACTGCCGTCTTTGTTTTTGTTGATTGACAACAACTTGCTTTTCTCTTGATACGTTTTGTCTATTTTTTTTATGACGTCATTGTCCGCAAGAGTTTTTCCCTGAAACTCAAAAGGCTGTGCTTTTTGGGAAAATTCATCATGCAAACGAGCATAGTAAAAACCTACGGCTTGGTTGTATGCCGAAAGTCCGCCCTTTACCGCCATAAGATATACCAACAATTGCAATTTTTCGCCATAATACAATGACGATTCGCTAAACTTTGCAGACGTTTCCGAACCCGACTTGTAGTCCACAACAAAGAACATATTTCCACAAACGTCAACACGGTCAATTTTGCCTCGCAACTTTATTGTGTTGGTGTCAAAAGTTATTTCAACAGGCTTCAACGTTTTGCCTTTGCCAAATGCCATTTCCGAGGCAAGGGGCGAAAAATCGCTGTTCATCAATTGTTGTTGAACGTTGAAGCACACCGTTGCCGATTCTTTTTTTAACTCTTTCAAAATGGCTTGTACAGACGGTTCGTTGCTTAGCCCTTTGTAAAAGTCGCCCGACATAACTTTGTCAAAAATTTTGAAAGCTTGTTTTGTGACAACGTCTTTCGTCATTGTTTTTACCGACGGCAAAACAACGAATTTTTCCAAAACTTCGTGCAAAATGTTGCCGAAAACGTTGCTGTCCATTTCGGCTTTTTCTCTGGGCTTTACTTTTAGTCCGTATCTAAGAAAGAATTTGTATGGGCAAGATGCGAAATCGGTAATTTTTGTGACGCTTGTTTCGTCATCCGCCAAAAACAACTCTTCGCCAGAAGAAACTTTTCTTTGATAGGTTTTATCGTATTGATATTTGTCCGTTTCAGATTTAAACAATTGTTCCAACTTTTCAAAAACGTCAAGGTTTACCGGTTGATTGTCTTTGAGTTTTCGTTGGTTGGAAACAACCTTTGCGATGGCTTGACGCTTTGTGTAAACCGTTTGGTCGGAGGGCAAAAATTCAATAGGGGCGCCGTTTTCTTCAAACAGTTGTTGCAATGCTTCCACAAAGATGGAGGGCATTAAAGTTTCTCCGTCCACGTTTGTGACGTATGAAACAAACATTTTTTTGGACGGCTCTTGCAAAAGTTGATACAAACTGAATCTTTCGCGCTTGTTTTCGGTGTAAATTTGCGGTTGCAACAAAACGCCTGCTTGTTCAAGTTGCGCAAGGTTTTTGTCGGTCAATAAGTTGACGTCTGCTTTTACCATTGGCAATTTGCCTTGGTTTGCACCCAAAATTGCCAAAAACTTTACGTCGTGTTTTCTTGCCTTTGCCATGTTTGCAAAAACGACGGCGTCTCTTTTGGTGGGAACAACGGAAATATCAACGGAGGCCAACGTGTTGTGCAAAATTTTGATAAACTCTTCAAGTTTTACCACACGATTGCCTGCCACGTTGACAACGTCGTCAAGGCACAAAGCAAATTTTTCTTCCACTTGTTCGGACACCAAACTTTCCACAAGGTCAAGGTCTTTTTGCTCTTGTGTAAACGATTTCAGTTTTTCGCCAAGGTTTTGACTTTCAACAAGCTTTCGCACCTTTTCGCAGTAGTCGGCAACAGTTTGACTTGATGCAAACGCATGTTGACTTTGTACCTTGTGAAGTTTGTCGGCAAAGGCTTTTACTTCGGCAAAGTTCTTTTCCTTTTGTCCCAAGTTCAAATTGCCAAAACCGTACTTTACGTTGTATTTAAGACAATAGTTTTCAAAGTGATACACTCTTTGGTCGTACTCACAATACAATCTATTTTTAACAAAACTCATCACGTTTTGAAAGGTTTTGTTTTTCTCCATTTCCAAATAGTCCAGCACAAATTTGCAATATTCGTGTTGGGCAAGATTGCTTTTTAGGTCAACGAAGTGGGGAATATTAAATTCGGGAAAAACCAAAGACACGGCGTTTGAATAATCGTTTACGTCACTGCAAACAACGTAAACGTCGTCATATCTGTTTCCTTCTCTTACGTATTTTTCTATTTGACAAGCCAACGCGTACACTTCTTGCACACGAGAATCTCCTTTGAACAACGAAACGAAGCCTTTGTTTGCTATGGGAGAAAGGGCTTTGAAAGTGTATAATCCCTTGCCTATTTGCTCTGCGTAAACAGTTGCGTGATTTGTTCCTTTTATTTCAACGGGAATAATGCCTAACCTTTGACAAAGTTCTTTTACTTGTTGATAGATGTCGTTTAGATACAAATATTTGTGCGATTTTTCATCGGAATAACAACAAGCAACCGTTACGCCTTGAGAGTGAAGTGCCAACTTTTCTATCAATGCAATTTCTTGCGTGGAAAAGTTGTCAAAGTCATAAAAATAGAAATGACTTTGAGCAATTTGTTTCAACGAAGGAATTTCGTCACACAAGATTTCCAACTTTTCGGCACTGTCGCAAAAACCACCCTGCAAAAAATCCACGTATGCCGAGTAAATCAAACCCAAATCGTGCATTTTTCCTTGCAAGGACAAGGGATAGGTTCCCCCTGCAATTTGCTTGGGAGATATGCGACAATATCTAAAACGACAAACGGTGTCGTAAACCCCCTCAATAAAGCCCGTGGTTAACCCTTTTTTGTAATAAACAAATTGGTCTTTAAGTTGCTCCACAATGCCGGTGAGGGCTACGATTGCGCTTTGCTTGGACAAATATTTTGCTTCTTGATTGACAAAATCATTGCGCAAACGAGCAAAAAGGCGATTGATCGTGACAACTTGCACCGAAAAACTTCCCCCAAGTTTTGCCAACATAGAGTGTTCGGCTTCCAAAGAGGCTCTGTCGGGAACAACGACGTAATGCGTTACGTCCAAACGGCTTTGGTCAATGGCGCTAAGTCGTTGATATACGTAGTTGCACGCATCTAAATAGGTATTGCTTTTGTAAATTGTAAACATGGCTAAATTATACACTAAACTTTTTTCTATTTCAACACCTTACAAAAGATTGTTGTTTAAATATGTTTTTGGTTTTTGCTTGTAAAATTTGGGGAAAGTTGGTATAATGTCTTACATGATGAAAACAACGAATTTTATTAAAACCATTTCTTTGGTTTTGGTATTGACCTTGGTCTTTACCCTTGTGGCAGGATGCACTCCCACAGCCCCCACCTACTCTTATACAAGATGGGAAAACGAAACGCTGGTTTACAACATTTCTTTGGCAAACTATGAAACGGTAAAAGAAACAATCGGCGATACGACAACTGAATATACGCAAGACTACAACATCTATGCCGATTTGCCCAACTACGACAAAATCGTTCCAACGGACGTAAACGGCGAAAAAGTTGTAACTATTTCCAAACTTGCAGGCGAAACTGTTACCTATAAAATGACGACAACCATTGAAGCTGTTGAAATTTACGACAAGTCGGTGGACAACGGTCAATTTGATTTGGTAAAAACTTTTGAAACAACGTCGTCAGTTGGTTTGAAAACCGTCATCACAAACGAAACCGTTTTTGACGAAGGCTTCAATCCCATTTCTTCTTCTCGTGACGTTTTAAGTTGTTACGTTGGCAACCAACACAAAGAACAATACAGTTACACCCTTGAAGTTGAATACGAAAACAAAGTTGCAACAATTTCTTTCGTTGATAGAATTGCCAACGAAACAAAAACTGCAACTTTTGACGGAAGCATATATTCCTTCTTGCTTGATAGTGACCAACTTTTGTTGTACGCACGCAGTCTTGACCAAAGCGACTCGGCTTTCCAAGGCACCGTTTCCGTTGCAACTTTTGATGCTTTGGCCTGCGTTCTCAACCCCAACGCAAACCCCGTTGTAAACATTACTTTTAACCTTGCAAGATCGGTTAAACGTGCAGTTTTCAACAACGCAGAAGATATTTGGTATTTTGTAAAAGTAAACGAAATGTCTTTGTTCCACACAAACTTTGGCTATTACATTTACAACACTTGCAACGACGTTGACGGCATTCAACTTGGTACGACGGGTACACGTTGCAAATATAGTACGGTCAAAGTTCAAGAAGGCTATTGGGTTTATGAACTTGACTTTACAAACCAAGACCAAAACACTCAAACAATTTGGGACAGCTTGGTTTATATCCCCGTAACAGAATAACAAAAATACAAAGCGAATTGATTTTTCAATTCGCTTTTTTTGTGCAATTTTTTTCTTGCGACCGTTGTTGCGCCTTGCAAATCGCAACAAAAATTAAACGCCCACAAGTTTTGTCTTATGCGACAAGGTTTGTGGGCTCTTGTTTTAATCAATTTGTATTATACTCTTTTGCTTTTGAAATAACTCTTTAAGATGTCGGCGCATTGTTGACTCAACACGCCCCCTTCCACTTGCATTTTGTGGTTTACTGCCGACAAAACGTTGGGTGTTTGCGAACCCGTTTCTTTTGCGCCATAGACAACTTTTTCCACACGTGCGTTTAAGCATGCGCCAAAACACATAGGGCAAGGCTCCAACGTTACGTACAAAACACTGTTTTCCAAACGCCAATCGCCAATTTTTTTGCACGCTTTTCTTATTGCATTAACTTCAGCGTGTGCCGTTGCATCGTGACTTTTGTTGCGACTGTTGTAGGCTCGGGAAACGATTTTTCCGTCAATAACAAGTACGGCGCCGATAGGAACCTCATTTTGTTGATACGCCTTTTGGGCTTGTGCCAAAGCCACTTTCATATATTTTTCGTCTTGTGTCATTATATTTTCATCCTTTTGTTGATTTCTTGCATACGCTCTTTTTCCACTTTAACCACCTTGCGGTCATAAGTGACTATGCCGTTTGTTTCGTCTTCTACGTCGCTCAGTTGCGTATATACGGTGGCGCACAGCCCTTTCTCTATGCAAGGCAAAACTTGTTCCAAATACAAATTTTCCAACGCATCGGTGAAAATTTTTGCATTGACAATTTCCTTTCCACCATAACCGTAAATTTCGTCAAGGTTGAAACTGTGTTCCATATCCTTGTACGAATATCCTCCAAACTCCGACAAAACAATGGCTCTGCCTTTTTTGTCTTTTTTGGGGATTTTCACTTTGCGATAATATATATGCAAACTTAAAAAATCGCCTGCTTTTTGATCGTGCCAACCACTTGCGTGGTCAACGAGACGAGTTTTGTCGTATTGCTTCATCCATTTGGCAACGTTGGCACTGTCAAACTGTCCCCAGCCTTCGTTGAAAGGTACCCAAACGGCAATGCAAGGGCAGTTGTAAAGTTGGTCCATCATTTCTTTGAGTTCCTCTTTGAACAACTCTTGAGCTCGTTTGTCTTTGCGAGAAAATCTTGCAGGGTTTTTGTCCGATAATTTTTGCAGTTTTATTGCAAAAGGCAACCACAAAGTTATCCACAAGTTTTGATAGGTGCCACCACTGGGCATGTCTTGCCAAACAATCATTCCCAATCGATCGCAATGCCAATACCAACGCATAGGCTCTACCTTTATGTGCTTTCTGAGCATATTGAAGCCCAATTCTTTTGCCAAAAAAACGTCATATTCCAACGCTTTGTCGCTGGGGGCTGTGTACAAGCCGTCCGACCAATAACCTTGATCCAACAATCCGTTGTGAAAATAAGGTTTGTTGTTGAGCATAATGCGACGTTTTCCGTCCACCGTTTGCACGTCAAAGGTACGCATGGCAAAATAACTTTTTACTTTGTCTTGTCCCAAAACAAATTGAACGTCATACAAAAAAGGACTTTCGGGTGACCACAATTTTGCGTTTTCTATCTTTATGGACACCTTTTGTTCTTGAGTTTGCGTTCGTACAATTTCGTCCTTTCCGTCAAAGACGACAATTTCCACTCTTTCATCTTGCTCTTTGTCAAAGAAAAAGGTTATGGTCTCGTCGTTGACGTCGGGTATCATTTTTACGCTTTTCAAATAATGGGAGGGGACCGATTCCAACCAAACGGTTTGCCAAATGCCCGATTGAGGTGAATACCACATCCCACCCCGTTTAAGACTTTGCTTTCCGTTGGAGAAAAAGGACGAGTCGGACAAGTCCTGTACGACAACGTGCAAGACGTTTTTTTCGCACAAACTTTGTGTCACGTCAAAGAAAAACGCATTGTAGCCCCCAACGTGACGCCCCACTTCAACACCGTTTACGTACACCCAGCAAAGACTATCTACTGCGCCAAAGTGCAAAAACACTTTGCCTTGATTGAAATCTTTTGGCAAATAAAAAGTCGTTTGATAGTGCAAAAATTGGTGGGGCAACAACTGTCTTTCTACACCGGAAAGTTGGCTTTCGGGAGAAAAAGGCACCAAGATTTTGCCGTCAAAACTTTCGGGGACATCTTTGCTTTCGGTGATGGCATATTGCCACCAACCATTTAAGTTGACGTAACTCTCCCGTTGGTATTGTGGTCTGGGATATTCTTGCAAAGGTTTGTCACCTATTTCACAAGAAAAATCTGTTTTGAGTTTTACAAGTCTAGGTTGTTTTTTCATACGTCTAGTATAACACAACGGCGAGCAAAATCAACCCACAATTTTTAATTGTTGCCATTGTTAGGAAAATTTTGCAAAAAGAAAACTCCGCCTATAAAAGCCGACGGAGGGTTTTTGTTTTATTGCTGATTTTGTTTTGTCTTTTTTGTTTGTTTGATTTTTACCGTTTCGTTTTGCTCAGCCTCTTCTTCCTTTTGTGGAATAGGGTTTTTTAAGCAATCTTGCATATATTTGCGCTGTGCGTTTTGCAACGTTGCGTTTTCGCTTGCGCTTTTTTGGTCCGGTTCAAAACTGTTGCTAAACTCGGCAATTTCAAATTCTATCGTATTGAAAGTATAGCCCAAGGTCTTTTTGAAACTTTCTTCCAACATAAACCTTACTTTGTCCAAAAGAGATATTTCCCCTTTGAGTTTGACGTATATTTTGATTGCAACCTGACAGTTTGGTTGTGGAAATAGTTTTATTTTTGTAACTTCAACTCCATCAACCAACGAAGTGCACTTTTCAACGGCCGATTGCACTGCCTTTTTTGTAATTCGCATGGACGAGCAACAGTCGTTGTTTAACACAACTTCTTTTAGCATAACCGTCGTGGAAAAACAGCGATACATAATATATGCCGAAAGAGCAAGAAATGCCAATGCAAGCAAACTCATTAAAACCAATATTGCACCGTCAACAACCAATGCGCCTTGTGCGTTGAATATGGTAAGTCTGCCAAAAAGCGAAAGCAAGGCGACAAGCACGAACACTCCGCCAATGACAATCAACACCACTGTGGCAACTCTTTCCCAAAGATTTTTCATACCAAAATTGTGGGCTATTTTGCTCTCTTTTATTCATTAACGAAATTCCCTTGCGACAATGTGCTTGGCAAAAGGTTTGTTGCGGTTTTTTCAAACCTATTTTGTTTTACCAAACAAACAACTTTTGCACCTATTAAATTTGTTGTGAAAAAAGAGCAGACAAAGTTGTCTGCTCTTTTTTATTTTTTTGATTGTTATTTTTGTTCGTCGTCAACCGTTGTGGTTTGTTCGCCCTTTTCCTCAATCGTTTGTTCTTGTTGTTTTTCAACAGTTTCTTCCGTTTTTTGAGGTTGATTTTTTGCTGACAAACTTTCCAACTTTGCTGTTTGTTCGTCCATATAATCACAAACTTCTTTTACCGATTTGCCTTGCATCAACATATCAACTTCTTCAGAACGAATTGTTTCCTTTTCAAACAAAACTCTTGCCATGTTGTGCAAAACGTCCATTTTTTCCGTCAAAATTTGTGTTGCGCGTTTGTGACAATCGTCAACAATTGCACGAATTTCTTGGTCAATGATGGATGCGACGTTTTCCGAATAACTGTTTTGTTGTTGGTAACTTCTACCGATGAAAACTTCGCCTTCACTGCCATAATACAAAGGTCCAAGTTTCTCCGACATACCCCATTCGGCAACCATTGAGTGTGCAATGGACGTGACGCTCTTGATGTCGCCACTTGCCCCTGTGGATACGTTTTGAATTACCAATTCTTCTGCAACACGGCCACCCAACGTCATTGTGATTCTGTCCAACAATTTTTGCTTTGTTACGTGGTTGTCGTCGTTTTCGGGACGAGTCATCGTGTAACCTGCTGCTGCACCTCTGGGGATAATTGTTACTTCGTGAACGGAGTCGCAATATTTCAAAGAGTTTGCCAAAATGGCGTGGCCTGCTTCGTGATATGCCGTAATGCGTTTGTCCGGTTCGGTAACAAGACGGCTTTTCTTTGCAGGGCCCATTTCAACCTTGTTCAAACCTTCGTTTAGGTCGTCTTGCGTGATAATTGTTCTACCTGCGCGAACTGCCAAAATGGCTGCTTCGTTCAAAAGGTTTTCCAAATCTGCACCTGTAAAGCCTGCAGTGATACGT
The DNA here is from genome assembly GCA_017629595.1 of Clostridia bacterium. Classification (GTDB taxonomy): domain Bacteria; phylum Bacillota; class Clostridia; order Christensenellales; family CAG-314; genus RGIG2220. The sequence goes on from JAGBWW010000076.1 coordinate 25,302, forward strand.
GCCAATGCTTTGAAATCTACGTCGCCTGCCAAAGGCTTGCCACGAGAGTGAACTTTCAAAATGGCTTCTCTGCCTCTTACGTCGGGACGATTGACGTACACTTGACGGTCAAATCTGCCGGGACGCAACAATGCAGGGTCCAAAATGTCGGCACGGTTGGTTGCTGCCATAACGATTACGCTTGTGTTTGTTTCAAAACCATCCATTTCAACAAGCAATTGGTTGAGGGTTTGTTCTCTTTCATCGTGGCCACCACCCAAACCTGCACCTCTTTGACGACCGACTGCGTCAATTTCGTCAATAAAGATGATTGCGGGCATGTTTGCTTTTGCTTGGTTGAAAACGTCTCTTACACGGCTTGCGCCAACGCCGACAAACATTTCTACAAAGTCGGAACCACTCAAAGAGAAGAAAGGCACGCCTGCTTCACCGGCCACAGCTTTTGCAAACAAAGTTTTACCTGTTCCGGGAGGGCCAACAAGCAATACGCCACGAGGAATTCTTGCGCCAACGTCCAAAAAGCGTTTGGGTTGTTTCAAAAATTCAACGACTTCACGCAATTCTTCTTTTTCTTCTTCGGCACCTGCCACGTCGGAAAAACGAATTTTGATGTTTTTGACAATTCTTGCTTGGGACTTGCCAAAATCTACGTTTGATGCGTTTTGTTTGTTCATTGCTCTAAGCACGAACACCACGAAAATTGCCGAACTGCCAATAATCAAAATTGTGGGGAGATAACTCATCCAAGTGTTTGCGTTGGGGTCGGCATAAGTGACGGTTGTTTGTGCCAAAACACCGTTTGTATCTTGTGAATATGCTTGGTTGATAAAATCAATTACCGATTCTCTGTCGGGCGCAACGAAGGACGTGTCGTAATAGCGAGAGGGGTCTCCTCGTTGTGCATTTGCTCCATACGTTACGCCATTGATAACCGTACCTTGCTTGTACGTTACACGAACTACGTAGTTGGAGACGTAAATTGAAGCATATTTGCCTTCAACAAAGTTTTGTTTGAAGGTTGTGTGATAATATTCAACTGCTTTGTTTTGGCTTTCCAAAACCGAATACAAAAAGTAAAACAAAAGTGATGCAATCACAACTGTTATTACTGCAGTTATTATTTTTCTTTTTTTCAATTGATCCATGAATACTCCTTTGGTAAGTAAATTCTTTAGTAGTGTACCATACAGAAAATTCTATGTCAATTTAATGTATGGCTTGCCATTTTGTCAACATTATACATTTGAGGTGTTTAACTTTCCTTGAAAATTGGCATATTACATATTCCTTTTGATATTATTGATGCCATTTTTTCTACAAGTTTAAGTTTGTGCAAATTGGTTGTATAAAAATCACCCAGGCCTTTTTCTCCAACAATGCCCACCAAGGCTACGTCTCCTATGCAAGGAAGATTTTTGTTAGTTGCAGCGCCCGGCTCCAATCCACCATTGTAAACTTGTACGCAACCAATTTGCTCGGCCGTGCCAACGGCGGCGTCAATAACCACCAACGTTTTATCTTTGTGAAGAGCACGAACAAAGTTGTAACAATGCAAAAGATTTTGCGCAGTTATGCAGTTGCCTTCAACTCCATACACAAACATCGGCTTTTTCATAAACAGGTTTATAAGCGTTCCCACTCTTGGACCAAGACTGTCGCTGAAAACCTTGTCACAGCCTACACACAAAAACACACAGTTATCATTTAAGTATTGGCCGAAAATTTCACAAAGTTTTTGTTCGCCGTCTTCCATCATTATATTTATTTGTTGCATAATTAAATTTTTCTCCTTTTCAAGCAATTATTTACCAAAGTCAACATTTGCTTGTGGCAACTTTTGACGGCGACTGTCCCTTTTTGCCGATTGCTTGGTTGCGCCTTGTGAACGGCGTTCGCCATTATGCTATGTCTAACATAGGTCGTCCACGTTGTATCCATATTTGTTGATTCCAATTTGTTTTTCGCCTTTTGTAACGTAATTTGTCGTTTTTGTTATAGCGAATTTGCAAACCTATTTGTTCACTATTGATTGATATTTTTACCACTTTTTCTCGTTTTAAGAGTCGTTTCCCTAAACAAGTAAGTTAATTTGGTAAATTTTGTGTTAATTTTATTAAATACTCCTGCTAAAATATCGTTTGCTACGTTTCATTACGGCATCGTTTTGCATAGAATTTTTCCTATCAATCAATTTCTCCTTTGTGATCTCAATTGTGTTTTTATATATGCTTTATATGCTTTTGCGGAAAACATGCAACTTACAAATTGATTTTATATTAAATTGTTTTTGAAAAGACAGCAGTTTTGAAGTTGTTTTCCGTTTTAAATTAGCTGAAATTCTTTTGTATTCTTAATAGAAAGTTGCACCTCGGATAAACTTAACGATATATTTTCTTAAAATGTAAAATACAGAAAGATTGTTTATACAATTTATACAATGCGTTTACCAATTTTCATTGATTTTAATTTTCCAAAACGCACGAACCTAGTTGAAAATTATATAAATCCGGAAAAACAAAATATGCACTTCGATTTTTTTCTAATGATAAAGTCCGTTTTTGATTAAATCGCAAAAGGTAACGTCCAATCATGCAATTTCTTTTTGAAAAAAAGAGCGTTTTGTTTGCACAAACAACACGCTCTTTTGGTTTTTATTCAAATTTTAGTTTCGGCAAATAAATTTTGGCAAAAACATGCCTTTTGGGGCCGTTTTACCTCAATTCAAGTTAATTTTACGCTTATTTGAAAACTAATAAAAAACCCTAAAAACACGCCTTTTTGTGGCATTTTTGTGGATAAATGGGCTGTTTTTCCACTTTTTGCCATTGTTTTCCACAAATTGCTGACAATTTGGGTGGTTGAAAGAGCCATTCTAACGGAATAATTTGAAAAACCTTGGAAATTTCCGACCACAAAAGACATCATTTTGTCGATTTTACCCATCTTTGCCACCCTTTGCCTTCCTTCTCTCTCTTTGGTGACGCTAAATAAAATGTTTCACGTGAAACATTTTCAAAAGCATTTCGTCAAAGACCTGACTGTTTCACGTGAAACAAAAATTTGAAAGGTTGATGTTGACTCGTTGTGAAAACTTGGCGAATTATCGTCACAAAAAAAACGAATGAGAAAAATGATAATTGCAAATAAATACAGTGTTGTCAATAAGGAGCTGTAAAGCTAAAGAAAAGGGTGCGACAAAAAACGCTTAAAGCATGCTTGCAGTTTAGTTCAAGAGGAGAGGCAAACAAACAATAATCATTGCAAATTTTCCAAAATAGACAAGACTGGTTTGAGCGTTAATTACAGATGAGATTCGGTGTCAATGACGAAAGTTTTATCAGTCGTGCAATACAAAAAATAGTTAACATTGTTAAAAATGCAATAAATTTATAGAAAAACGTTTTAAAAGGTAAAAATATAGGCTGTTTTTGACAAATTAATAGAACATTTGTTCGCTTTATAACTATGTCTGTCATAGTAACCATGCAAATTAAAGGCTCTACCGAAGTAGAGCCAAATTGTCAAAATTATTGAGTAACAGGTGCCATCAAAGAACGAATTGTTTCGCCCAAAGGATTGAAAATTTCAAACAACTTGTTCAACAAGTCTGTTGACATAAAATTGGAAATGGTTTGTGTGCCTTCTACGTCTGTTTTGAGCAATGCGCTGATAGATTCCAAAAGGCCATTTGCCTCGGTAATTACACCGTTTGCAAAGTCAACGGACATTTCAACTACAACGTAAAGAGCGCCAACGATCGTCCACCAAATGAAGGCGTTCAATACGCCACCCAAAATGCGATTGACGATTTTAAGGCCACCATTGTCAAAAAGGCTTGCAAAAATCTTTTTAAGCAACAAGCAAACAAGGAAAAGTCCAACCAAGCAAATAAGTATTCCAATTACGTTTGCGTTGTTTTGGATTGATTGTGCCGATTCGGCGATTTGTTCAGGCGTCATGTTTACCGTCAACCATCCGTTGTCCAAAATAATTTGTGCAACTGTGCCGTGGAACAAAATTGTACCAAACAAACATACGACCAACGTCAAAATTTTGAAGACTTGCGCAACAAAACCTTTTACACAACCCGAGCAGAAGAAAAACGCCAAGCCACCAAGGAAAATATAGTCAATAATCGTCATTTTTATCCTCCATTACAAAGTATAAACAAAACTTTAAGGTGTTATTAGTTTTTAAAAGATTTTTCCATCCAACCTTGTACCAATTCACAAATTCTATCCAAATCGTCTTTGGAGAAGTAGTCAATGGAAATGCGACCTTTTCTGTCGTTGCCAATTGCAGAAACTTTTGTTGCAAAAGTGCGTTGCATGTTGCCAACAAGTTCTTTAAGCTCCAAGCTGAGTTCCGGTTTTACCTTTTCTACCTTTTCTTTGGGAGAAAGAAAATCCTTAACCATTTTTTCCGTTTCACGGACGTTAAGTTGGTTGTCACATGCTTTCAAAGCCAATTTGTATTGAGATTCTTGAGGCACAACGACCAACGTTCTTGCGTGGCCTGCGGAAAGCCTGCCGTCTTCAATCAAACGCAAAACTCCTTCGTCCAAGGACAACAAGCGCAAAGTGTTTGCAATTGCCGAACGACTTTTGCCAATTCTGTCGGCAACCGTTTCTTGCGTCATATTAAATTCCGTCATCAAAGTTTTGATTGCTCTTGCCGTTTCAATGGGGTTGAGGTCTTCCCTTTGCAAGTTTTCAATCAAGGAAATTTCTTTGATTTGTTGGGGGGTATATTGTCTTACAATGGCAGGAATTGTATCTTTTTGGGCAATTTTACTTGCTCTCCAACGACGTTCACCGGCAATAAGCATAAATCTTTTGCCAACGGGGGTGACGACGATTGGTTGAATTACACCGTGAACACGGATGCTTTCTGCCAATTCGTTCAATGCGTCTTGGTCAAAAACTTTACGAGGTTGTTCGTAATTGGGGTCAATTTCTGCAATTGCCAAGTTCAATACGGCATCGCCCGTTCCAACTTTTTCTATTTCGGAAATCGTTTGTTGAAGATTTTCAATATCGCCAACGTCGTTTAAGCCCAACAACGAGGCGTAACCTCTTCCTAATCCTTTTTTTGCACTAGCCATTTTGTTCACTCCTTTGTAAAAACTGGTTTGTCAAAGCACAATAGGCGTTTGCTCCTGCACACTTAGGCGCGTGAAGCATAACGGGTACACCAAACGAGGGAGATTCTACCAACTTGATGTTTCTAGGGACCGGAACTGTGTAAATTTTGTCCCCAAAATATTTGTACAATTCTTCAGTAACTTGTTTACTCATAGAAGTGCGTGTATCGTGCATTGTCAAAACTACACCGTTGATTGTCAAATTTGCATTAAGTCTTTGTTTAACAATTTTGATTGTGTTCATCAATTGAACAAGTCCTTCCAAAGCAAAAAATTCACTTTGAATAGGAATAATCACTTCGTCACTTGCAACGAGTGCATTCAAAGTGATCAAGCCCAAAGAAGGAGGGCAATCAATAAAAATGTAATCGTAATTGTTTTTGATGGGTGCAAGAGCGTCTTTAAGACGGCTTTCTCTCCTAGGCATGGAAACCAAGTCCACTTCGGCAGCTGCCAAATCAATGCTTGAAGGAATAATGTGCAAATTTTCCACTTCGGTGTCAAAAATTACGTCGGAAAAAGAACATTCACCCAACAAAAGGTTGTAAACTGTGTTTTGAAGAGCATTTTTTTCCAAGCCATAACCACTTGTTGCATTGCCTTGGGGGTCAAAATCAACAAGCAAAACTTTGCGTCCTGCGTTTGCTGCATACGCTGCCATATTGATTGCGGTGGTGGTTTTTCCTACGCCACCTTTTTGATTGGAAAAAGACATTATTTTACCCATAATACACCTCTAAACAATAGTACCATAAAGAAATGTGAATTTCAAGATTATTTGCCAAAATGTTACAAAGGTGCTTTTCGGGGCAAACCACGAAGTCTAGGGTATTTTGCGTCCGTTTGAGCCACCTTTTTGTA
>JAGBWW010000006.1 GCA_017629595.1 Clostridia bacterium
AAAACTTTGCTGTCGTCGTCCACCAAACGATTTGCCGTCTTTTTCAAATTTTCCAATTGCGGAACAAGTGCTTTAAGCTCAGGAGTATCAATTTCTTTTTTTGCAAGTTTTGTAATGGTTACGTTACAAGCCATTTCAACAAGACCGATTGCAATGGAGCATACCACAGCCAACGCACTTCCGCCACCGGGCGTGGGGGCATCACTTGACAAAATTTCAACGTAATTTTCAATAGATTTATCAATAAACATAAAAAACACCATCCATTGTTTTAATCAATTATAAATGTGCTTTTGCTTATTGTCAACACGACTATTGACAAAAGGCGACACTGTTTGCTAAAATATGCATCAAAGGAGAAGAAAAAATGGATACAATGGTTATTGGTGTTGCCGGTGGAACAGGCAGTGGAAAAAGTTCAATTGCAAAAAAACTTTACGAAGCGTTTTCCCCTGACGCAGTTATTTTGTGTCACGATTATTATTACAAACACAATGCCTCGCTCACTTTTGAAGAAAGGGCAAACTGCAACTACGATCACCCCGATTCTTTGGAAACGGAATTGATGGTGGAGCATATCAAACAGCTCAAAGCGGGCAAAGATATTATGCACCCTACCTATGACTTTTCAAAGCATTTGCGCAATCCTGTTTGGCAAAAGTTAGAAGCCAAGCGCATCATCATTGTTGAAGGCATTTTGATTTTCTCAGACAAAGAAGTTTGTTCTTTGTGCGACTTGAAATTGTTTGTGGATACCGACGCCGACGTCAGGTTTGCCCGTCGCTTAAAACGTGACGTAAACAAGCGTGGCAGAACGGTAGAATCGGTTATAAAACAATATATGGAAACGGTCAAACCCATGCACGAGCAGTTTGTAGAGCCGTCCAAAAGACAAGCCAACCTCATCATACCGGAAGGCGCAAAAAACGCCATAGCCTTGGAAACGGTCATTGATGCAATCAAAAAGAAAATGTTGTGATATGTTAAAAACCATTACTTTACAACAAGGGGATTTTTTGAAGAAAAACCCTTTTTTGTTGCACTTTTATTACTTAAAACAAAATATTCCCGACGGCATTTTGTACGTTGACGAAGAAAACGAAAACGTTGCATTTTATTATGCAAAAGAAAAAGAAGCGTCGGTTTTTTGCAACGACGAAAAGTTTATGCAAGACTTTTTTGACCTTTTGCCCAAAGGCGAAACGCATTTTCAAGCCACCAACCCCTTTGCAAGAGACTGGCTCAAAAAACGTTGCGAATTTATTTGGGCGAGTGATTGCAATTTCTTTTGCTACAACGGACAACCTTTGCCCAAGCCCCAACACGAAACAGGTAGTTTGACAAGTCAACACGTAAATTTAGTTGCAACAGGCACAAGTTACCAAGCCGACCTTGAAGAAATTGCCCAAGCCATAGAAACACGCCCGACTTCTGCCATTTACGTTGACCAAAACCCCGTTTGTTGGTGCGTTACTCACACCGACTATTCAATGGGAATGTTATACACTTTGCCAAATCACAGGCACAAAGGGTATGCACTTTCGGTAATGTTGGACATTGCAAACAAACTTATCAAAAGTGGCGTAACGCCCTTTTGCTATATAATTGAAGGCAACGTCGCAAGTGAAAATTTAGCAAAAAAATACAATATGGAAAGTTTGGATAAAAGTTTCTATTTTGGAATAGAAAAATTGTAAAATAGTTACATAAAACGGTTTACATTTTCTATAATACAATATATAATTTTGCAAAACGAAGGCTCAATCGCCTTAAAGCAAATAGAGGAAAACAGCATGACTAAAATTACTTATATCAAATGTCCCCGTTGCGACTTAAACTGGATTGACAGCAGACAAGATTTTTGTGAAGTTTGCAAAGCAGAAATGGGTTTGAAATCCAAAATTACACTTATTGTTGACCACGACGAAGATGAAGCCGAAACGGAATACAACTTGCTCAATGAAATGTTGGGTAAAGACGTGGACGATGACGTAGATGGTGACGTTGACGTTGACGATCAAGACGAAGACGTTGACGATTTGGACGATTTGGACGAATACTTGGACGAAGAAACGGACGATTTGGACGATGTTCCTTTGGACGAACTCAAAAATATGGAAAAAGAGTTTGGCGACGAGTTTGACGATGAAGATGAAAGCGAAGAAACTGTCAGCGACGACGAAGACTTTGACTTTGTAAATTTGGACGAAGAAGACGACGAAGATTTTGACGAGGACGAAGAAGACGACGAAGACGACGATTTCTAATCTAAAAAAACAAAAGCCTATTGACTTTACGACGAAGTAAAGACGGTGGGCTTTTTTAATGCAAATTTTCGTTTACGAAAGGTTTATTTGGCAATAATTTTGTTATGAAAACACAATTAAGTTGGGAACAAGCAAAAGAATACGTAACCAGTTTGGTGGGCAAAAGGGTGGACGTCAAATACAACAAAGGGCGCAACAAATATCAAAAGTTTTTCGGAGTGGTGGAAAAAGCATATCCAAACGTTTTTACGCTCAATTGCCAAGAGAATTTGGGGCACAATCTCACTTGTGCATATTCGGACGTTGTTTGTGGCAACGTTCAACTTTTAACAAGCAACAAGGCATAAAAGAGATTATTTCAAAATATATTAAACTGAATTTATGTTTGCAGGAGGTATATTTTGAATATGGAATTTGAAAATCTAAAATTATGCAACTTTGGCGAAGTGGGCAAGGGACAGGCGACAATCTCTTTGCGCTACGTCTCCAACAAAGAAATTGCCAAAGTTTTGGCAATCAAGTGCGAAAGCACGATTTTTGACCACAAAATTGGTGAAAATCAAGTGTCATACAAAGGCAGGGCCGAGTGCAAACTTATCTTTTTAGACACCAACGGAGAAATTCAATCCTCCTCCTTTTTCACCGAGTTCAGCGATGCTATTTCTTCAAAGGTAACCGAAGGCAGTCACCTAATTTTCAAAAGCATAGTGGTGGACACAAACCACTCTTTGTCGGCAAATATCGTGGTGGTAAACTCTGTTGTGGAGGTTTCGGCATACGCTTTTTCAACAAATGCGGTAAGCAATTTGTGTGGTGGCGTAAACATTTTGACGTCGCCCAAAACCTATTGTCAAAGTGGCACAATTCACAAATGCGCTTTGGACGTGGAAAGTCAATGGCAGTTGGATTTTGAAATTGATTCCATTTTGTCTTGTTCTTGTTTTGTCTCTTTGGACGGTTGCACAAGTGATGCCGACGTAGTTACGGCAACGGGGCGAGGTTATTTGCATTTGGCGTGCGTTTCTCATGGTGCAATCAAAGAAAAGGTTTTGTCTTTTGACGTCAACGGACAATGTCTTTGCCAAACTGCAGGAGGAACGCTTGTTGCACAACCCACGGTAAAAAACACAAAACTGCACGTAGAGGGCGCTCAAGAAACGACGACACTTTTCTTGGACGTTGTGATTGGTTTGGAAATTGCCGAACTTACGTCGGTCACCAAAGAAATTGCACAAGATGCCTACAGCACAACCCACCACTTAGAATTGGGCTATGAACAAACAAGTTGCACAAAACTTTGTGGAACGATGAATTTTGTTGCAGTCACCAACGCTCAAACAAACGGCGAAAACTTTGTCTGCGTGGCATTGAGCAACGTGGTGTTGACAAACACCGTCGCCAACGTAAAAAGCATAACTTGTGAAGGTGTTGCAAGTGTCGTGCTTTTATACAAAGGGGAAGAATATTGGTCGCAAGAATTGGAAATTCCTTTTTCACATACTGCACCGGTGGATTTTGCCAACGAAAAGTGCATGGTTATGGCACACGCCTGTTTAGGTGACGTGACCGCCGTTGTCAACGGCGAAAGCGTGGAAGTTGTTGCCACCGTCAACGTAAGTGCATCTTGCTTTGAAACGCAAATGGTAAAAACCCTTTCCAAAGCAGAAATTGGCAAAGAGTTGCCCTCTCGTTCAGCCATTGAAATTTGCATGGCTAAAAAAGGCGAAACGTTGTGGCAATTGGGCAAAAGTATGGGTGTTGACGTGGACGAAATAACGGCAATAAATCCCGAACTTTCCAATCCATTGGAAAAAGATACCAAAATCGTGCTATATCACAAAATTGACTGATACAAAGTATTGAGAAAACCAATCAAAAGTGATATAATGTTGATATGAAACTTAAAGCCTTTGCAAAATTAAATCTTTCCTTAAACGTTGGACCGTTGGAAAACGGTTTTCACTCGTTGGACGGAATTTCTACCACGGTGAACCTTTTTGACCAAATAGAGTTGGAAAAACGAAGCGACAGCCAAGTCGTTGTCATAGACAACGTTTACGGCGAAGAAAACGTTGCCTTGAAAGTTGCCCGTGCCTTTGTGGAAAAGTTTTCCACTTGTGGAGTTAATATCAAGATTAAAAAGGGCATTTTTGAAAAAGCAGGTATGGGAGGCTCGTCTGCCGATGCTTCTGCCGTTTTGGTAGGAATGTGCCAACTTTTCCAAAAGGACAAAGCCGACGTTTTGGACGTTGCCACAAAGTTTGGCAGTGACGTTGCCTATTTGATGTGCGGAGGTTTGGCAAAAATCTCGGGCAAAGGCGATGACGTAACACCCCTTGAATTTTGTCCGTTACACTTTGTTGTGGTTGCTTTTTTTGAAGGGCTTTCCACAAAGGAAGTTTATCAAACTTTTGACAAAGTGGGCAGTGACGTTTTTTGCGACAACGACAAGTTGGAAAGTTGTCTTACGTCCGGACAAATAAATATTGCGCAAAAACTTGTTTGCAACGGACTAAGTAAATCTGCGTGGACGGTTGCAAGTCAAAAGTTAAAAGACCAATGGCAAAAATTAGATGAATTTTGTGCAACACAAAACTTGCCACCCTTTACCTTGACGGGAAGTGGAAGTGCAAAATTTGTTTTTGCCAAAGACCAAAATGAGGCAAAAGATATTGCAGAAAAACTT
>JAGBWW010000077.1 GCA_017629595.1 Clostridia bacterium
CAACCCAAGGGAAACCCTTGGGGCACGTTTGGGCTGATGCAACCTATACAAATCCCGAGACTTGCACTCTTTGTGGTGCAACGCAAGGCGAGATTTTGTACGTTGAAACGTTTACGCACGAAGGCCTTAAATACCAACTTAACCAAGACAAAACGGGCTACGTTGTCACTGGTTACACAGAGGAGCGTACTCAATACGAAATTTTGTCAAGCGCATACTTTTTACCCGTGGTGGAAATTGGGAATAGAGCATTTTACGATTGTACGAGTTTAACAAACATAAATATTCCCGACAGTATAACGTCCATTGGCAACGGTGCATTTTTCGAATGCAGAAATTTAACAAGCATAGCTCTGCCCTCAAGCCTTACGTCAATTGCCAACTATGCTTTTTATGCATGCACAAACTTGGCAAGCATAGACCTTCCCGACAGCATAACGTCTATTGGCAGCAGAGCATTTTCCAGTTGCTATAGTTTAACAAGCATAGACCTTCCCGACAGCATAACGTCCATTGGCAACTCTGCCTTTTTACTTTGCTTCTATTTAACAAGCATAAAAATTCCCGACAGTCTCACGTCCATTGGCGACTATGCATTTCAATATTGCGAAAGTTTAACAAGCATAGTTCTTCCCGACAGTCTCACGTCCATTGGCGACTATGCTTTTTCCGGTTGCTATCGCCTTGTAGAAGTTTACAACTATTCTGCTCTTGAAATAGTTGCTGGCTCATCAGGCCACGGAAACGTTGCCAATTATGCAGTAGGTGTGTACACGTCCAACGTAGATAACAAACTTTGGACGGATGAAAAGGGCTTTACATTTTTTGAAGACGATGAAAATTGTTATCTTGCTTGGTACGATGGTACTGCAACTGATCTTGTTTTGCCCAACAGTTGCAACGGTAAAAATTACGGAATCAGACGTTTTGCTTTCGACGATAGCATGAGTATAAGAAGCATAACCTTGCCCGACGGCGTAACGTCCATTGGCGACTATGCATTTTCCGAATGCAGATATTTAACAAGCATAGTTCTTCCCGACAGTATAACGTCCATTGGCAACTCTGCATTTTCTTATTGTTACGATTTAACAAGCATAGACCTTCCCGACAGTCTCACGTCCATTGGCAACTATGCATTTCGCGATTGCCACGACTTAACAAGTATAGACGTCCCCGACAGCATAACGTCCATTGGCACCTATGCTTTTGCCACTTGCACAAGTTTAGCAAGCATAGACCTTCCCGACAGTCTCACGTCCATTGGCGCCTATGCATTTTCACTCTGCCACAATTTAATAAGCATAACGATTCCTTCAAGCCTCACCACAATCGGCAACAACGCATTCTCTGGTTGTTATCGCCTTGCAGAAGTTTACAATTTCTCTTCACTTGAAATTGAGGCAGGTTCAACTGAACATGGCGCAGTTGGATATTATGCTCTTGCCGTACATACTGAAAACGTAGAAAGCAAACTTTGGACAGATGAAAATGGATTTACCTTTTTTGAAGACGGAGAAAAGTGCTATCTTGTAAGATATAATGGCTCGGAAACTGAACTTGTTTTGCCCGAAAGTTGTCACGGCAAAAATTATGCAATCAACAGTTATGCCTTTTATGACAACAACACGTTGACAAGCATAACTCTTTCCGAAAGCATAACTTCAATTGACGATTCTGCGTTTAGAAGTTGTAGCAATTTAATAAACATAAACATTCCCAGTGGCATTGCAACAATTGGCAACTATGCATTTGATGATTGCACAAGGTTGACAAGCTTAACAATTCCCAACAGTGTTACGACAATTGGTGATTATACGTTTTATGGATGCACAAGTTTGACAAGCATAACCATTCCATCAAGCGTTACGTCAATTGGTGATTATACGTTTTATGAATGCACAAGCTTGACAAGCATAACTTTTCCTGAGGGCATTACGTCAATTGGCGATGGTGCATTTTCTCATTGTACCGGGTTGACAAGTATAACATTTCCCAAATCCTTGATTTCAATTGGTTATAGTGCTTTTTATGGATGCCGTTCTTTGGAAGAAGTTGTTTTGCACAATGTTGAAGAGCTAGGTTTTTCAGCTTTTGCTTACTGCACCAGTTTGCGTTATGTTGATTTGGGAAATGCTTTGGAAAGAATAACTCGCAATATGGATTATCCACCCCCGTTTTACCGTTGCACTTCATTAGAGATTGTTCTTTTGCCTGACACCTTAAAGAACCTTGAGCCCAATACGTTCAACGATTGTACAAACTTGAAATGCTTAAAAATTCCTCGTTCAATAATATCCATAGCAGGTTTGGCAATACGCTTTGTTGCTCCTACGTCAAAATTTGTAATTAATCTGCCTATATATCTTGAAGATGATTCCAATTTGCAACTTAATGCAAACATAATAAGCATCTTGCTTTCCCAACGAGCAACTCTAAACGATGACTTTGCCGTGTACTATCTTGGCACACCCGAAGATTGGCAAGCCGACCCGTTAAGCGAGTTTGATTTGCCTTGTCCCATATATTTTTACAGCGAAACTGAACCAAACGGAGAAAGCGAATACACATATTGGCACTACATAGAAAACGTCCCCTACGTTTGGGGCTACGTTCCCGAAAGTGAATAACAAATACTTAAACAAAGAAAAGTCCGTGTGGATACACGGACTTTTTTGTGTTGTAAATGTGTGAAGATGAAAAATGGTGAAATTTGCATAATGATCAGTCAACTATTTTATTTGCTTAAGTCAAAACTGATTTTTAAAAATTTGCAACTGCCTTTGCCTACAAAGTGGAAATACAAAGCATGTTTACCATTTTCAATTTGAAGTGGTGCAACAAATTTTGTTTCTTCTTTTGTCGGCTTTACGTCGATTGTTGCGATTGGCTTTTTGTCGGGATGTGTTTTGACTTCAACTTGTCCGTTGAATTTACCCAAAAGAGTTATGCCAATGATTTTGTTGTCCAAAAAGTCAAAGTATTTAAAGCCGACCGTTGTTCCGTCACAGCAATTGGCAACGTGTTGATCGCCATTTTCCTCACGGTCGCATCCTGTTTGTGTAAAGTAAGGGTGGCAACCTTTGGGAAGTTTAATGGTGTAAAAACGCACACCTTTTTTGGAATAAAGATGACAAGCAACGTGTGTTGAATATTCGCCCTTTGCCACAAGGGGTGCACCGTTCAAGCCACAAGAAGTAACTTCTGCTTGAACAAAGTTGCCATCTTTTGTCATTTCAATTTCTTCTGCACACGCTTGACGCGAGTAGCAATGTCCGTTGGTTTGTCTGTGATAAAAGACGTAGTATTTTCCGTTAATTTTTTCCACGCTTCCGTGGGTGTTGCCAAGATAATTCATTGGCTTATCGGCCAAACCCACGTCGCCAATGGAAACAAGTGTGCCACCGTATTTGAACTCTCCCAAGGGGCTGTCGCTTGTTGCATAACACAATTCATGTCCTTGCACAGACGAATAGATGAAGTAGTATTTTCCGTTGAATTTGCGCATGGAAGAGGCTTCAAAAAATTCGTGACCTTCATATCCCGTTCCTTTGGAATTGTGTTGGCTTTTGCCAATATGTACCAAGGGAAGTTGGACGGTCAACATATCTTTTTCCAACTTGCAACCCATTGCGCCGTTGGTGTTTATCGGTCTAAAACCGCTGAAAACGTTAGGGTGTTTGGGCGCAAAGCCGGTGTAAAGGTAAATTGAACCATCATCATCTCTGAAAACGCCGGGGTCAAATTGATAAAAATCTTTTTCTTTGGCTCTGCCCAAAATTGTGCCGTCGGGATATTTCACACGGCCGTGATATTTGTAACGTCTTGCAGGGGTGTCGCAAACGGCAACGTCAATGGTTCCGTTGTTGCCTTTGAAATAGTACAAATAATATCTTCCGTCATAACCTTGCACTACGTCAGGAGCATACATATCTTTGAACAAGCAATGGTATTTGTTGGGATCGTCTGTTTTTTTCCAAATAACCCCTTCATATTTCCAATCTTTCAAATTGTCTATTGGTGCAGAATAACAAACGTAGTCGTTTAAGCAAAAGCCTTTTCCGTTGAATTTATCGTGAGAGCCATAGACGTACACTCTGTCGCCAAAAACGTGAGGCTCTCCGTCGGGAACGTATTCGTACGAGGGCAAATAAGGGTTGAAGACTTGTTTCATAATTTTCTCCTAAATCTTTTTTATAATTTTAGCATCACCAAAAGCAAAAGTCCATACCGCTTTTGAAAAATAATACTAAATATTTTGTTCTCTTTTGATATTGAATTGCAAAAGCAAATGTGGTACAATCAAAAAAAAGAAAAAGTTGCTTTCAAGGAGAAAAGTTATGAAAGAATATTTCCAAGAAGTTCCCCAAATTAAATATGAAGGTGCCCAGTCTAAAAACCCTTTTGCCTTTAAATTTTATGACAAAGACAAAATTGTTTTGGGAAAAACAATGCAAGAACATCTTCCTTTTGCTTTGGCATGGTGGCACGCTATGTGTGCCGAGGGGGTTGATATGTTTGGTAGAGGCACTGCCGACAAATCCTTCGGTCAAAAACCTGCTACTATGGAACACGCAAGAGCAAAGGTGGACGCAGGGTTTGAATTTATGCAAAAACTTGGCATCAAATATTTTTGTTGGCACGACGTTGACTTGGTGCCTGAGGCACAAGATATCAACCAAACCAACGCGATGCTGGACGAAATTTCCGATTATATTTTGGGAAAAATGAAAGACACCGATATCAAATGTCTTTGGGGTACGGCAAATATGTTTTCCAATCCTCGTTTTATGAACGGAGCAGGTTCCTCCAACAGTTTGGACGTATATTGCTTTGCTTGCGCGCAGATCAAAAAGGCGTTGGATATCACTGTTAAGCTTGGCGGAAAAGGTTACGTCTTTTGGGGTGGCAGGGAAGGTTATGAAACGTTGCTCAACACCGACGTTGCCTTTGAATTGGAAAATATCGCAACGTTGATGAAAATGGCTGTTGACTACGGAAGAGGCATCGGCTTTGAGGGCGATTTCTACATTGAACCCAAACCGAAAGAACCAATGAAACATCAATACGATTTTGATGCAGCAACTGCCATCGGCTTTTTGAAAGCACACAATTTAGACAAAGATTTTAAGTTGAACATAGAAGCAAACCACGCAACGTTGGCAGGTCACACCTTTGAACACGAACTTAGGATTTCTGCCATCAACAATATGTTGGGTTCCATTGACGCAAACCAAGGTGATTTGTTACTTGGCTGGGATACCGATGAATTCCCCTGGGACGTTTATCAAACAACGATGTGCATGTTGGAAGTTATTCAAGCAGGTGGACTCAGTGGAGGTTTCAACTTTGACGCTAAAACTAGACGACCTTCTTATACGCACAAGGATATGTTCCACGCGTTCATTTTGGGTATGGATGCCTTTGCTTTGGGTTTGTTGAATGCCGAAAAAATAATTAAAGACGGTCGTTTGCAACAATTTGTAAAGCAAAGATATTCCAGTTTTGACAGCCCTTTGGGTCAAAGAGTGCTGTCACACAATGCAACCTTGGAAGAACTTTCCTTGCGTGCTTGTCAAATGAAACAACCCGAATTGCCTTCAAGTGGCAGTCAAGAAAGTTTGCAAGCTTTGGTAAATCAAATTTTATTTAGTTGATATGAAAACTTTTATCGGCATTGACCTTGGTACGTCGTCAATGAAATTGTTGTTGGTGGACCAACGTGGAAAAATACTTAACAATCAAAGAATAGAATACGAAGTTTCGTCTCCCTTGAAAGGGTGGAGTGAGCAAAATCCATCAAGTTGGTGGCAGGCCTTGGATAAAGCGATTCCTTTGCTTTTGCAAAACCAAAAAGCAAAAGACGTTTATGCAATTGGTATTGCAGGACAAATGCACGGTTTGGTTGTTTTGGATGAGGAAGACAACGTCGTTCGCCCTTGTATTTTGTGGAACGACGGTCGCACTCAAAAACAAACGGACTACCTAAATCACGTTGTGGGCAAAGACGTTCTATCTCAACACACGGCAAACGTCGCTTTTGCAGGTTTTACTGCGCCCAAAATTTTGTGGCTGTATGAAAATGAAAAAGAAAACTTTGACAAAATAAACAAAATTATGTTGCCAAAAGATTATTTGGTTTACAAACTTTGTGGCAATCACACAACGGATTTTTCCGATGCATCAGGAACTTTGCTTTTGGACGTCAAAAACAAACGTTGGGACGAAAAAATGTGTAAAATATGCCACGTCAATCCCAATTGGTTGCCCAAGCTTTGCGCTTCATTTGAGGTGGTTGGTACTTTGTGCAAAAGTTTTGCTTCAAAATGGGGTATGGATGAACAAGTGAAAATTGTTGCAGGCGCAGGCGACAATGCCGCAGCGGCCATCGGCACCAACGCGGTAAGAGACGGGAAATGCAACGTTTCCTTGGGTACAAGTGGTACCGTTTTTGTTGCCAGCGACAACTTCTCCGTTGATAAAAACAATGCTTTGCACAGTTTTTGTCACGCAACGGATAAATTTCATCTTATGGGTTGCATTTTGTCAGCAGCGTCTTGCAATTCGTGGTGGATGGACGTTTTGAAAAGCAACGACTTTGATGGCGAACAAAAGAACTTACAACAACTGTTGGGCAAAAACGATTGTTTCTTTTTGCCGTATTTAACAGGAGAGCGCAGTCCACACAATGACGTGGACGCGAAAGGCGCGTTTATCGGTCTAAATGCTTCAACCACTCGCCAAAAAATGACTTTGGCGGTTTTGGAGGGAGTTTCCTTTGCACTAAAAGACAATCTTGACGTTGCTCGCCAAAGTGGATTAAAAATAGAAACGGCAACTCTTTGCGGTGGTGGAGCAAAAAGCAAATTGTGGCAAACGATAATTGCCAACGTTTGCGATTTGACAATTCATTTGCCCGATTTGGAAGAAGGACCTTCTTATGGTGGTGCAATTTTGGCAATGGTAGGCAGTGGCATTTATCCGTCGGTACAACAAGCGTGCGACAGGCTTGTAACCATAAAAGAAGAAATAAAACCTGAAAGGCAACTAGTGGAAGCATATCAACAAAAACATCAAACTTTTAAGAAACTATATCAATCTTTGAAAGAACTTTTCAAAACGATGTAACTATGAAAATTGATTTCAACGCCAATTGGCAGTACAGACAACTTAATAGCCAATTTGAGTGGCAAACGGTAGATTTGCCCCACGATGCCTTGATTTGCGAAAATCGCACGTCACAAAGTCGTTGTGCAAAAAATATTGGTTGGTACGAAGGTTTGGACTATGAATATCAAAAGGTTTTCACTTTGGACCAACAATATAAAAACAAAGTGTTGACGTTGGAATTTGAAGGCGTTTATCGCAACGCCGAAGTTTTTATCAACGGTCAAAAGGTGGCGTACCGTCCGTATGGTTATACAAACTTTTACGTCAACGTGACCAAGTACGTTTTGTTTGACCAAATCAACACAATTCGTGTAATTGCAAAAAACAGCGACCAACCCAACAGCAGGTGGTATTCCGGTACGGGAATTTACCGTCCCGTCTTTTTGCACGTACAAGAAAAAAAACATATTTTGCTCAACGGAATAAAGGTGCGCACCGTACAACTTTCTCCCGC
>JAGBWW010000078.1 GCA_017629595.1 Clostridia bacterium
AGACATTTTGCATATTGGCCACTTTATTCCATTGATGGCAATGGCTCACATGCAACGCCATGGACATAGACCCATTGCTCTTATCGGTGGTGGCACTGCAATGGTCGGCGACCCTTCTGGTAGAACGGACATGCGTTCTATGATGACAAAAGAAAGAATTGCCGAAAACGTAGAGTGTTTTAAAAAGCAAATTTCTCGCTTTATTGATTTTTCAGAAGATAAAGCATTGCTTTTGGATAATGCAGAATGGCTTACAAAACTCAATTACGTAGATTTCTTGCGTGAAGTTGGCGCATGTTTTTCCGTCAACAAAATGCTCACAGCCGAATGCTTCAAACAACGTATGGAAAAAGGTCTCAGTTTTTTGGAATTTAACTATATGTTGATGCAATCTTACGACTTTTTCGTATTGAACGAAAAATACGGTTGTTCTTTGCAAGTAGGTGGCGACGACCAATGGAGCAATATGCTTGGTGGTGCAGACCTTATTAGACGTAAAAAACAACAAACGGCATACGCATTGACTTGTTCTTTGTTGCTCACAAGTGACGGTCACAAAATGGGCAAAACGGCAAAAGGCGCATTGTGGCTGTCTGCAGACAAAACAAGCCCCTACGACTTTTTCCAATATTGGCGCAACATTGAAGACCAATCGGTAGAAAATTGCTTCAAATTGCTCACTTTCTTGCCTTTGGAAGAAATTAATGACCTTTGCCAACACAAAGACCAAAGAATTAACTTGGCAAAAGAACGTTTGGCATACGAAATTACAAAACTTATTCACGGCGAAGAACACGCCCAAAACGCTTTGGAACAAGCAAGAAGTGCCTTTTCCGGCAACGGCGACAACATGCCCACAGCCAAAATGGCAAAAACGGACAGCATAATAGACGTTTTGATTGGCGCAAACGTATGCAAAAGCCGTGGCGAAGCACGCAGATTAATTGACCAAGGTTGCGTTTTCGTAAACGAAGAAAAAGTTCCTTCTTTTGATTGGACAATCCCTTCAAGCATCATTGAAAACAACCAATTCATTTTGCACAAAGGCAAAAAAGTTCACGTAAAAATCGTATTTGAATAAAAATGAGATATACCACACTCAAAAAGCAAATAACAACGGAAAAACAGACTATTCAAAAGTCTGTTTTTTTGGCATACGTAAAGGGTGTGGACACGGTGGAAGAAGCGCGAGAATTTTACCAAGAAATTGCCAAAAAGCATTATGATGCAACACACAACTGCTATGCTTACGTAGTGGACGATAAAATGAAATTCAGCGATGACGGCGAACCGCAAGGAACGGCAGGTATGCCCATTTTGCAAGTTATTCAAAAGCAAAATCTAAATAGAGTTTGCGTTGTGGTAACGCGTTATTTTGGTGGTATCAAACTTGGCGCAGGTGGCCTTGTACGAGCCTATTCTTCAACTGCGGCATTGGGGTTGGACGTTGCCGAAAAGGTGCACGTCAAACCTTGTCAGTTGGTACAAATTTCTTGCAACTACACCGATTATCAAGTGTTGCAAAACTTTTTTAAAAACAACAGCATGTCTTGTCAAGTGGAGTACACCGACCAAGTGAACGTAACTTGTCAAATTGACTTGTGCGACGTGGAAAGTTTTACAAAAAAAACAATAGAAATGGCATGTGGCAGAGCAAAAATTGAGTTGCTTGCCCAAATTCAAGGAGAAGAATGAAAGTAACTTTACCCCCTTCAACCCTGTTGGCACCTTTGCCGGCAGTTCTCGTTTCTTGTTCGGACGGAAAGCAAGATAACATAATTACTATTGCTTGGGTGGGAATTTTGTCAAGCAAGCCTGCAAGACTTTACGTCTCGGTACGTCCCGAAAGATTTAGCTATGATTTAATAAAAAATTCAGGACAATTCGTTGTCAATCTTGTACCGCACAATTTGGTTGCAGCGTGTGACTTTTGTGGTATAAGAAGTGGCCGTGACGTTGACAAATTTAAAGAAATGGGCTTTACCAAAGGCAAAGCACAACAAGTGGACGTGCCTTTGATTGAACAATGCCCCGTCAACTTGGAATGCAAAGTTTTTGATGCAATTGATTCCGGTTCCCACACGATTTTTATGGCAGACATCGTCGCTGTTGACGTGGACGAAAGTTTGATGGAAAACGGTGCAATCAAATACGAAAAAGCAGGATTTGTCAACTATCAACACGGCGAATACTATGCAAACGGCAAACATCTTGGACGTTTTGGCTTTGCCACGCAACGCAAATTCATTAGAGAATGCGGAAAGGGCGTAAAAGTAGATATGTCCAAAGCAAAATACACAAAAAGGAAAAAATGAGTAAACCCTATCTCTCTCACTTAAACGATCAGCAATTTCAAGCGGTAACGGCGCCTTTGGGACCTGTTTTGGTTTTGGCAGGTGCAGGAAGTGGCAAAACACGAGTATTAACCAATCGCATTGAATACTTAATCAAAGAACACGGTGTCTCGCCCTACGAAATTTTGGCAATAACGTTTACCAACAAAGCGGCAAACGAAATGAAAGAGCGTTTGCTTGCTTCCGACTGCAACGCCGAACAAATGCGAATTTCCACAATCCACAGTT
This sequence comes from Clostridia bacterium, assembly GCA_017629595.1. Classification (GTDB taxonomy): domain Bacteria; phylum Bacillota; class Clostridia; order Christensenellales; family CAG-314; genus RGIG2220. The sequence continues at coordinate 2,583 of JAGBWW010000078.1, forward strand.
TTTGTGCGTTTATGTTGCGTTTGGAAGGGGAAAAATTGGGTTACAAAAGCAATTTTTCCATTTATGATGAGGGCGACAAAGCAAGTTTTGTCAAAAAGTTGGCAAAGAAGGTAAGACCAAATCAAGATAACGATTTAAGCGAACTTTTGGACATAATTTCCATTGGTAAGGAAAAAGGAATGCACGCATTGACGGACAGCGATGCCGAATTTTATCGTAATTACGTCAAAGGTATGAAAGACAACAACGCCATGGACTTTGACGATTTGCTTGTCAACGCACACAAATTGTTGTCGCTTCACCAAGACGTGTTGGAAAACTTTTCAAATCGCTACAAATACGTTTGCATTGATGAGTTTCAAGACACAAATACGACGCAGTACGAAATTTTCAAGATGTTGTCCTCTCGTCACCAAAACGTTTTCGTGGTGGGTGACGACGACCAATCTATTTATAGTTGGCGTGGTGCAAACGTTGGCAATATGTTCCAATTTGAACAAGATTTCCCCAATACAAAGGTCTTTTATTTGGAACAAAATTATCGTTGTACAAAGAAAATTTTGGAAGTTGCCAACAAAATTATTTCTCGCAATATTAAACGTCACGAAAAGAAATTGTTTACTGAAAATAAAGATGGCGAAAAGGTGCAAACTTTTTCCGCCTTCAACGAACAAGACGAAGCCCATTACGTCATACAACAAATAATTTCTTTGAAATATACCGACAATCTTAATTACAAAGATTGTGCAATTTTGATGAGAGTAAACGCACTCACTCGCAATTTTGAACAAGAGTGCAATAGATACGCAATTCCCTACCGAGTCGTAGGTGGTTTCAAATTCTTTGAAAGAAAAGAAATTAAAGACGTTTTGTCCTATCTCAAACTTATTTCCAACCATTATGACAACGAAGCTTTTGCTCGTGCAATAGCCTTTCCCAAACGAGGCATTGGTCAAACGACTGTGGACAAAGTGATTGCTTTGTCGCAAGAATATGGCGTTTCGGCAATTCAGTTGATAGCAGATGAAAGAAATTTAGAAAGTTTGGGTGCAAGTTCAAGAAAAAAATTGGCAGAGTTTTCCAAACTTTATCAAGAATTGAAGGACCTTTCGCAAAATAACAACTTAAGCGACTTTTTCCACCTTTTGTTGGACATTTTAGACGTAAGAACAATTTTTTCCACCATTGACGAAGAAGATAGATTGCTCAACATTGACGAATTGGAACAATCGGTTATCGATTTCTGCCACGAAAATTCTTCTGCAACCTTGTCCGATTATCTGCAAACGTCGGCTTTGTCGCAAGAAAGAGAAGAGGGCAAGGAAAAGGACGCCATCACAATCAGCACGATTCACGGTGTAAAAGGTTTGGAATTTAAGGCGGTATTCGTTGTCGGTTTGGAAGACGGTCTTTTCCCTTCTTCAAGGGCGTTTTCTCTAAACGAAATTCAAGAAGAACGCCGACTTATGTACGTTGCCGTCACTCGTGCAAAGCAAAGGTTGTTTTTAACCCATGCAAAAAGCCGTTTTTGTTATGGTATGCGTGGAGAAACAAAACAAAGTTCGTTTTTTAAAGATGCATATTCCATTATTCATCCAACTGCGGCAAACCGAGCATACGGAACGCCCACGGGTGGATACGGTGCACAAAATTATGCTTACAAGCAAAACTTTGAAAGGGACGATTACGGTGTGAAATACGGTTACGGTGCAAATCCTTCGTCATTTTCTCGCCCCTCTCAACCCACCCAACAAAAAGCAACGGTATCTTTGTCGGCAGGACAACGTGTCCGTCACGCAACGTTTGGCGAAGGTATGGTATTGATGGTTTCGGGTGGTATTGCCGAAGTAGTCTTTGCCTCCGTCGGCAAGAAAAAACTCAACGTACAATTTGCTCCATTGACAAAGATTGAATAAGGAGATAATTGACATGACAATGCAAGAAATGGTCAACCAACTAAATATTTGGGCATACGAGTATTACGTGTTGGACAACCCTTCGGTGTCCGACGTAACTTACGATGCTCTTTACGACCAACTTGTTCAATTGGAAAAGGATACGGGAATTATTTTGCCGGACAGTCCCACTCAACGAGTAGGTGGCGAACCTTTGAAAAAGTTTGAAAATTACACCCACAAACAACGTTTGTATTCGTTGGACAAGGTGCAAAGTTTTGACCAATTAAAAAGTTGGGTAGAAAAGGTACAAGACAAAATTGGCGAAACGGAGTTTTCCGTTGAACTAAAATACGATGGCTTGACGGTCAACGTAACGTATAAAGACGGCATCTTTATTCAAGCTGTTACCCGTGGCAACGGTGTAAACGGCGAAGTCATCACAAAACAAGTAAAAACAATAAACAGTTTGCCATTGAAAATTGATTTTAAGGGAGAATTTGAAGTACAAGGCGAAGGCATCATGGCGCTTTCCGTCTTGGAAAAATACAATCAAAAACATCCCGACAATCCTTTGAAAAATGCTCGCAATGCAGCAGCAGGTGCTTTGCGCAACTTGGATGCAAAAGTAACTGCCGAAAGAAAGTTGGATTTAATTTTCTATTCGGTTGGTTACAATCAAGAGCAAATTGCCACTTCGCAAAGCGAATTGGTGCAATTTTTGAAAGATAACAAGTTCAAAACAAACAAAGTTTTTGCTTTATGCAACTCTTTTGAAGAAATTAAACAAGTAATTCAATCCATAAACGACCAAAGAAGCAGTTTCGACTTTTTGATTGACGGAGCAGTTGTTAAAGTAAATCATTTTGCTCAAAGGGAAATTTTGGGCTATACCGACAAATTCCCTCGTTGGGCAGTGGCGTTCAAATTTGATGCCGAACAAGTGGCAACCACACTAAAACAAGTAGATTGGCAAGTGGGCAGAACGGGCAAAGTTACCCCTATTGGCATTTTGAAGCCGGTGGAACTTTGTGGTGCAACAATTCAAAGGGCAACACTCAACAACTTTGACGATATTTTGCGCAAAAACTTGAAAGTGGGAGCAGAAGTGTATATAAGAAGAAGCAATGACGTAATCCCCGAAGTTTTGGGTTTGGCAAGTTCAAACGAAAATTCAAAGGAAATTGAAAAACCCACCCTTTGCCCCAGTTGTGGCACGCAATTGTATCAATATGGCGCACATATTTTCTGTCCCAACGCGTTGGGTTGCACCCCTCAAATTGTGGCAAGAATTGCACATTATTGTTCAAAATCGGCGTGTGACGTAGAAGGCTTGTCGGACAAAACTATTGCTCAACTTGTTGACTTTGGCTTTATTTCAAGTTTTGCCGACCTTTACACTTTGACGCAAGACCAACTTCTTAAAATGGACGGTTTCCAACAAAAGAAAGCTGAAAACGTTATTTTTGCAATAAAAAATGCCAAAAAAATTCCTTTGGACAAGTTTATTTTTGCGCTTGGAATTGACGGAATTGGCTCGGTTACTGCAAAAGATTTGGCAAAAAAATTCACAACTTTTGAAAAGGTAAAAAATGCAACTTTTGACCAACTTTTGTCCATAGAAGGAATTGGCGAAATCGTTGCCGACAACGTCGTAAGATACTTTGCCGACACAGTCAATTTGTCCGTCATTGACAAACTTTTCCAAAATGGTGTTTCCGTTGTTAATTTGGAAAAGAAAACAGGAATTTTTGAAGGTTTAAAAGTCGTTTTGACAGGCAGTTTAACCAACTACACACGAAGTCAAGCAGGCAAACTAATTGAACAAAACGGTGGCGAAATTGCTTCCAGCGTATCAAAAAATGTAAATTTGGTTATTGCAGGACAAGATGCCGGTAGCAAGTTGGAAAAAGCCAACAAGCTTGGCATAAAAATTATTGATGAAAATGCTTTTGAAAGTATGCTCAAAGGTTGAAAACTGCCAACTTTTGTGATATAATCAATAAAATCAAAGTGGCGAGTGTTTTTTTTGTGTGCCACTTGGATAAATAAAATCTAGGAAGTGAATTAAATTGATCAGTATGACAGGTTACGGAAAAGCCGTATCAAACAGTCAAACGAGAGAAATCGTGGTGGAATTGAAGAGCGTAAATCATCGTTTTTTGGATATTTCCACAAAAATGCCTCGTTCTTTTATCGCATTTGATTCTCTCATCAAAGAAACCATTGGCAACTTTGTGTCTCGTGGACACGTTGACGTCTTTATCAACTACACGGTCAGTGGCGATGCAAAGAAAAAGGTGGCTGTTGACCTTGACTTGGCGCAAAACTATTTGGACGTTGCAAAGCAATTGGAAAATGCTTTCAATCTAAAAAATGATTTTGGCTTGGTACACCTTATGCGCACCAACGACGTAATCGTGGTGGAAGAGCAAGAAGAAGACACCGAAGAAATTGCAACGTTGCTCAAATCGGCATTGACAAATGCTTGTCAAAATCTCAACGTAATGCGCAAAGCCGAAGGCGACAGATTGGAAAAAGTCATTTCCACCCACGTTGACAACATTGAAGGTTTTGCAAATCAAATCAAACAATTTGCACCCAAAGTCGTTGAAGATTTCCGTTTAAAAATTGAAGCACGCATCAAAGAAGTGCTTTCCAACGTGGAAATTGACCAACAAAGGTTGCTCAACGAAGTGGCGTTTTACGCCGATAAAAGCAACATTGACGAAGAAATTGCTCGTCTTTTTGCCCACATAGAACATTGCCGAAGCCTTATCAAAGAACAAGGCGCAGGACGAAAACTTGACTTTTTGATTCAAGAACTCAATCGTGAAACAAACACAATTTGCTCAAAATCGGGCAACGTGGGTTTGACGGACGTTGCATTAAAAGTCAAAAACGAAATTGAAAAATTGCGTGAACAAATTCAAAACGTAGAATAGTTAGCTTATTAAATTAATATTTGCACAGGGGAGATAAACATGGCAAACAAAGGAAGACTTATCATTATTTCAGGACCTAGTGGCGCGGGTAAAGGCACCATTTGTTACGAACTCATCAAACGAATGCCCGAACTTATCGTGTCACGCTCGGTTACAACACGTGCTCCCAGAGTCAGCGAACAAAAAAATAGAAGTTATTTGTTCGTTACCCATGAAGAATTTCTTTCAATGGTAAAAAACGACGAACTTTTGGAATACGATCATCACTTTGAAAACTTTTACGGCACACCTAGAAACTTCGTTGAAGATATGCTCAAATTTGGCAAAGACGTAATTTTGGAAATTGACGTAAAAGGTGCATTGCAAGTAAAACACAATTTCCCCGACAGCATTCTCTTTTTTGTAGAAGCCCCCAGCGAACAAGCCTTGTACGATAGACTTAAAAAGCGTGGCACCGAAACGGAAGAAAAAATTCAAATCCGTATGGCACGCAGTCGTTTGGAGCTTGCACAAAAAAAAAGATACGACTATTGCATACTCAACGATTCGTTGGAAAGAGCAGTAGG
>JAGBWW010000079.1 GCA_017629595.1 Clostridia bacterium
CGGCGCAATTGCTCATTTGCCACGCCTTGGACAATGCAGTGCAAGACTGTCTTATTCGTTTCAAGAGAATGCAAGGTTTCAACACCTTGTGGATTCCTGGAACGGACCACGCATCTATTGCTACGGAAGTCAAGATTGTTGAGCAACTTAAAGCACAAGGAATTACCAAAAACGACATTGGCAGAGATGGTTTTTTGGAAAAAGCATGGGAATGGAAAGAAAAATACGGTGGCAGAATTATTGAACAGCTGAAACTTTTGGGTAGCAGTTGCGATTGGTCACGCACAAGATTTACCATGGACGAACAATGTTCCAAAGCCGTCAAGAAAGTTTTCGTAGATTACTACAACAAAGGACTTATTTATCAAGGCGATCGCATCATAAATTGGTGTCCCATTTGCAAAACGGCATTGTCCGACGCAGAAGTAGAGTACAGCGAACAAGACGGTCATTTTTGGCATTATTCATACTACACACCCGACGGAAGTCAAAAGGTAACTTTTGCAACCACACGTCCGGAAACTATGTTGGGCGACACGGCAGTTGCAGTCAACCCCAACGACGAACGTTATAAAGACATGGTGGGCAAAACAGTTGTCGTACCTTTCGTCAACAGAGAAATTCCCGTCATTGCTGACGAATACGTAGATATGGACTTTGGTACGGGTGTTGTAAAGATTACCCCTGCACACGACCCCAACGACTTTGAAGTGGGATTAAGACACAACTTGCCCGTAATCCGCGTTATGAACGACGACGGCACGATGAATCATCTTGCAGGCGAATTTTGTGGTATGGACAGATACGCATGCAGAAAGGAAATAGTCAAACGTTTGCAAGAAATGGGCAATTTGGTAAAAATTGAACCTCACAAACACAACGTTGGCACTTGCTATCGTTGCCACACGACGGTAGAACCCATTGTTTCCAAGCAATGGTTTGTAAAAATGAAACCTTTGGCAACACCTGCCAACCAAAAGGTAAGAAGTGGCGAAATTCGTTTCGTACCCAAACGTTACGAAAAAATCTATTTCAACTGGATGGACAACGTAAGAGACTGGTGCATTTCCCGTCAATTGTGGTGGGGACACCGAATTCCCGTATGGTATTGCCAAGATTGTGGCGAAGTTATTTGCGCCGAACAAGAACCCAAAGTATGTACCAAATGCGGAAGCGTTCATCTCAAACAAGACGAAGACGTTTTGGATACGTGGTTTTCTTCTGCACTTTGGCCTTTCTCCACGTTGGGTTGGCCTGACAAGACGGAAGACTTAAAAACTTTCTATCCCACGTCAGTTTTGGTAACTGCATACGACATCATTTTCTTCTGGGTTGCAAGAATGATTTTCTCAGCCATAGAAAACACCCAACAAATACCTTTCAAAGATATTTTGATTCACGGTATCGTTCGTGACGAATTGGGAAGAAAAATGTCCAAATCTTTGGGCAATGGTGTAGATCCTGCCGAATTTATTGAAAAATATGGCGCAGACACCTTGCGTTTTGCATTGCTCAACGGCGTTGCCAACGGAAGCGATATGAGATTTTCTTCCGACAAAGTGGAAGCAACCAGAAACTTTATGAACAAAATTTGGAACGCATCTCGTTTCGTTTTGCAAAACGTAGAAGACAATCCCACAATCAAGATTAGAAAGGACTTGTCCCGTTGCAACCTTTCCATTGTTGACAAGTGGATTTTGGACAAAACAAACAGCCTTTGCGCCAACGTCAACCGTCTTATGAGCAAGTACGAACTTGGCCTTGCCGAACAACAACTTTACGATTTCTTCTGGTCGGATTTCTGTGACTGGTACATTGAATTTTCCAAACCCGTTTTGTACGGAGACGATGCAAAACAAAAGCAAACAACTTTGTCCGTCCTTATTCACGTTTTGGACAAGGCATTGAAACTTTTGCATCCTTTCACACCTTTCATCACCGAAAAGATTTATCAAAGTTTGCCCAATCACGAAGACACCATTATGTTGGCAAAATATCCCAAAGCAACCAAAAAACTTGCCTTTGGTCAAGAAGCGGAAGTTGTTGAAGACATCAAAGAACTCATTTCCAAAATTAGAAATGCACGCGCAACTTACGGTGTAGAACCCAGCAAAAAAGTCCGTGTATTCGTCAAGACGGAAAACCAAGACATCAAACAATGCGCTCACTACATCAAGAAACTTGCCAATGCCGAAAGCGTTTTGTTTGAAGAAGCACCTCAACAAGACAAAAACGTATCGGTCATTACACACCTAAGCAATGCTGAAATTCCTTTGGGCGACTTGGTAGATAAAGTTAAGGAATTGGCACGTATAGAAAAAGAACTTGCCAAAGCACAAAAGGAAATTGATTTTGCCAACGTAAAATTGCAAAATCCCAACTTTGTTGCAAAAGCCCCCCAAGCCTTGGTGGAAAAGGAAAGAGAACACTTGGCAAAGTTTATTGCAATCAAAGAAGAATTGCTCAAACAAAAATCCGAATTGTAAAATTCATTAAAAAACAAAATTGCAACGATAAAAACGTACAAACAAAAAAACTGCAATAAAAAAGTCCGTGTATCAACACGGACTTTTTTCTTTTTTGGTATTTACTTTTTGTAAAGTTTTTAATATAATGTTGGTGTAAATATATATAAAGGAGCAAAAGATGATGACAAAGTTTTCCAAAATTACGGTGGTATTTTTGTTTGTATGTGCAATGGTTTTTACCTTGTGCGCTTGTCAGCCTGCTCCTTGCATTCACGGTGGTGGTACGGCAACTTGTTTTGACAAAGCAGTTTGTGCATATTGTGGTGAAGAATATGGCGAAGTTGCAGACCACCATTTTCTTGACGCAACTTGTCTTGCTCCCCAAACTTGCTTAAACTGTGGAACAACACAAAACGAAGCCATTGGACACAATTGGGTTGATGCAACTTGTACCGCACCCCAAACCTGTACAAATTGTGGCACAACACAAGGAAAAGCCTTGCCTCACGATTTTCTTGACGCAACTTGTACAACACCCCAAACGTGCAACAATTGTGGTGCAACCCAAGGGGAAGAATTAGGGCACGATTGGGCTGATGCAACCTATACAAATCCCGAGACTTGCACTCTTTGTGGCGCAACGCAAGGCGAGATTTTGGAATACGTTGAAACGTTTACGCACGAAGGCCTTAAATACCA
>JAGBWW010000080.1 GCA_017629595.1 Clostridia bacterium
CACAATTGCAAAACCCCACGAATTATATCCCATAAGAAGGCACAATCCACTTACCGTTTGCCAATTGCACAAAAACAAAGATAATACACAAAAGACGCGTACTATCCAAGTACTTGTATTGAAATTTTTAAATAATTTATCAAACATTTTTACTCCTTATAAACTTAACAACGTAAAGACAAGAAGCCTAATGGTTTCCTTTTCGTTGGCAAAGGTGGCCAGTTTTTTGCTTGTTTCATGAAAACGTCGCAAAGCACGTCTTAATTGCATGGGTTTGTAACTCAACGCAGAATCCCTTACGTGATAGAAAGAATTTTCTTTCACTCCCAAAAACTGGGCAAGTTGTTGGGTGGAATAGTTGGAAGTACGCAAATAGTACATACGTCTAAAAGTGGAATATAATGCACCGAAAATTGCGTGTGCTTTTTCTCCACGTTCAAACAAAAAGTCTAAAACTTGCATACTTTTTGACGCATCTCCAGCGGAAATTGCGTTTGCAAGGTTAAATACGACAAATTCTGTATCTTTATGCACGTGCAATTCAACGTCTTCTTCTGTGATTTTTTCTTGACAATAGTCGCAAAGTTTTTTTGCTTCCAAAGATATACGCGACATATCGCACAGGCAATAGTCGGCAATTTTACCTGCTGTACGATCGTCAATTTCCACCTTTTCTCTTTTGCAAAATTGAGTAATCCATCTTACCACTTCGTAGCGAGAAAGACGGTCGCACACCACTTTTACAACGTCAAGTTTGTCAAAAATTGCGCTTTGAGTTACCAAAACAAGGCATACGCTTCCGTCAGCGTTGCGAATAAATTTTTCCAAACTTTCGCACATTTTTTTTGCAACGGAAGGCGTTACCTTTGCGTTTGCAACGTCATAAGCAACGATTCCCTTTTGATTGGAGAAAAAAGGTAATGTTGCCACCGACATCATAATTTCGTCAAAGGTATTTTCGCTTGTGAAAGTTTGCAAGTTTAACGTTTCGTTTTGAATATCCAAGTTGGAAACGACTTGTTGGACTGCCTTGTTGACAAGATATCCGTCGTTGCCACTTACAACGTAAACGGGCGCAACTTTTTCTTTAAGCGAATTTTTTAAGTTGAGAAAGGTAACTGTCGTCATAATTTAATAATTATTTTATCACTTTTAACAACTAATGTCCACTCTCCTACACGATTTGCACAATAGATATTGTCCGCCTTCTCGTGTTGATTGGTAAAGATTGTCAACTGAGGATTGGTTTGTGCAATTTCTTTTGCACCCACTTGTGTGTAAACAACGTCAAACAAGTTTTGTTGCACAACGCTTTCTGCCAAATAGGTGCTGTCAGTTTTGATTGCTAAAAACCTTGTGTTTTTGAGTTCAATGGAAACGCCGACAAGCACTCCGTCAAAAACACCTGAAATTTTCAAGTCGCCAAAATCAAGCCCACTTGTTTGTGGCACAAAAATGACGTCAATGCCCTTTCCAACGAAAACGTCAACAATTTGGTCGTCTCGTTGGTTGCCCAAAACGTAAACGGAATTGGGAATATATTGTTGCAAAAATTGATTTAAAACCTTTTCTTTTACACTTGTCAAGTCGCAAATTACCACGTCCAAATTGAAATCTTTGAAGCCGTCTAAATGATTACACAAAAGAACGTCGTCGTTGTATCCGTCAAAGTCGCAAACAACGAAGAAATCTTGTTTTTGTTCAACGATAAAGGCGCCCGACCCGTTTGTGTCCAAAACGTGAATTTGACTGTTTCTATTGATTTTTTGGCTAAAAAGCGTGGAAATTGTGCAACTTGCAACAATCAACAATGCCAAAGAAACGAGTAAAATTCTTCTTTTGTTTACCCTTATATTTACAAATCCACCAAAGATGAAAAGCCAAATTAAAATGGAAATTATTGCAAACAAACTTATGCAAAACACAAGGCTGGGCGTGTTTGAAAGAAAAATTGTAACAAAAGAAATTGCCGACAAAAGCCAATCGGCAACAGCCAAAATAAAGCTCAAAAAAGGTATTGTGCCGAGAGCAATCAAATTAAAGCAAAATCCAATAAAGGGAACGGCAACAACGTTGAAAACAAGTCCAACAAGGGGTACTGCCCCATAGAATTTTGCCACCCAACCAACCGTACCCAAAGTTGCGCCACAAGAGGCAAAAAGGGCGTTTACAAGCCATTTTATTGCTTTATTTTTTATCTTGGAAGAATATAGTCTTGTTGCTTGGGCAGTGAACGTTGCAATACCAAATACGGAACTAACGGACATCAAGAAGCCACCGTCAAATAAATACAACGGGCGAAGTGTCAAAATGACTATTACTGCCAAACTCAATGAAGACAGCAAGTCCACCTTTCTAAGTGTAAACGTGCATAAAAACACGCAAACAGTCATCACTATTGCACGAGATACCGACGGCGTAAAGGAGCAAATTGTTCCGTACAACAACAAAATGGACGTCGTGATGACAAAATTTAGCCAAACGGGAACTTTTAACCCTTTCAAAACAAACGCCAAGATGGTCACTATAAAGCCTACGTGCAAACCACTTACTGCCAAAAGGTGAATTATTCCCGTATCTTTGAAAGCATCTAAAATTTGTTGGTCAGCTAAAGATTTGTCTCCCACCAAAAGGGCGTATGCCAACCCTGAATTGTTGGGCATATACCTTTCAAATTGATTTTTTAAGTAACTTCTTGCTCTCTCGCCAAAGTTGGCTCTGCCTTGTATTGTTGCAACGTTGGTTGCGTTTTCCAACTTGTAATAGATTTGATCACGATAAGAAAAGCCGTTTACACCGTCTTTAAATAGGTAGTTGTCGGACAAAACTCCTTGACCTTCAATTTTGTTGCCACAAGACAAATCCAAATAACTTTTGCCGTTTTCATCCACAAAGTTGTCCAACCACAACACTAGTTGAACTTTGCCTTGCACCTTTAACTCTGCACCGTCCACGTCACACGAAAAATCTCGCAATACCACCAAATAATAGTTGCCGTTTTGATAGACGTCATCCGTCAAAGTCCCCGAAAAATTACAATACACTTTGCCTACACTTCGCAAATCGGCTTTTCCCAATTCAATTTGGAAAAGCCCAAAACCCATAAAAACAAATAAACAAAGGGCAAAAATAAGCCACGTCATATTTTTGCGACGTGTTATCGCCGTATAAATGATTGCCACCAAAACAAGGGTAACAACAGACGTCAAAAGCCACCACTGTCCATACAACAAAGTGTACGCTGTGACAATGCCGACAATCAAACTTAATGCAACAAAAAGCAACGGACGGTGATTAATCAGTTTCATAATCCACCTCGTCCACGTAAAGTTTGTAATACATCAAAAAATAATCGTCGCCCAAATAGGGTTTTAGTTGTTGCAAATTTGTAATTGTTCCAAGTTGCACTTTTGCCGTCATCAGTTTTTGTACTTGGTCACTTGTAAAAACACCGTCAAAAAGGGTTGTCAACGTTGTGTTTACGTTTATTGCAAAGGCACGTTGTCCATCGTTTACGTAGTTGACCAAAATTGAAGTTGTGTTTTTGGTAATCTTTGTTTCGTAAAGGTCACTAGATAAATAACTTTGTGGCAATATACCTGCCTTTTGCACCACGCTAATATGCGTGTCGCCAACACGACAAAAATAGTAGCCACTGTTTTCCACAGCACCACATACGTAAACTTGTACCGTTTGTTGATTTGAAAAAATGAAAAATGAGGAAAATTCGGTGGGATTTGCAAAATGAAATCCGTTGAACAATATAAAAACAACCGCCAAAGCGGTTACCAAAATAAATATCAAAAAATAAACAACTATGCCGTGCTTTGTCATTTGTACAAAAAATATCCCGCCTTTGCCGTCGTTTAGCGGACATCAACCTGTTTGTAACAGGATGGGTTAAACAATGCCAACTTTTCTCTGTTTTCCACTGGAGTGCCGAAGCAGTCTTGCAAATGCAACGTGGCCTGACATCAAAAGTCGGACGCTTGCTCCCTTTTATGACTTGTGGTTGAGCAAAAGCTAAACTAACGTACAAGGCAGGATAGTTATATAATTCTTGTGGCTGTATTATAACCAATTTTATCTTAAATTACAATACCTATTTATAAAAAAAATTTCAAACTGTTGCAAATACCTTAAATTGGTGCTATACTGCCATTATATAAATATGCCTCCTTCGTCTAGTGGCCTAGGACGTCGCCCTCTCACGGCGAAAACAGGGATTCGAATTCCCTAGGAGGTACCAAACAAAAAGACGGACAATTTGTGTCCGTCTTTTTTATTGTATTTTTATTGTTTTTTCTTTTTTGATGGTTTTTTATCCAATTTTAGATAAATTCAACCTTTTTGAAGTTGTTTACCTATTCTTGCGTTTGTTGTTTTTTCTTTTTAAAAATGGAACGTCTAAACAAAACGATTTGGAATATTGCAAACAACACGGCAACAATTCCCAACGTGATATACACGGCACCAGGGCCACCGTTGTAAATGTAACTTGCCAAAAGCATGATGGGAAGTCCAAAGATAATTGCGGGCAAGTTTTGGTAAACAAGGTTGTCTGCTGCGGGAGTTAAAAAGTCGCTGTCAATTTCTCTAAGCAAAATGATGCCCGTACTTGCCGTACCCGTCAACATTCCGTACCAAGCCAAAAATTGTTCGTGGCGATAGTTGGGGAAAAGTTTTTTGCAAATGACGTTTACGTACAAATAGGTGGCAAACGTGCCAACCACTGCCAAAGCAAGAAGAACACCCCAATAGTTTCTTATTGCGTCAATTCTAATTGCGGCAATGCCTGCGACAATCATAAAGTCAAAGAAAAAGCCACCAATACGATTCATCAAGAAGTTGTTGATAAATCTACGTTTGAAAAGTCTTTTTTTGCTCATACCACCGATGGCGGATTTAATTAAAACTGCCAACAACGTGCCCAACAAAAAGTTGAAACCGAAAATGGTTGCACGAAGTCCCTCACCAACTAATGCCGAAAGACCGTACATAAGCGCAAAGGATACTGCATAAATGCCGATTACAAAACTGAGTTGAATACTCATTTTATCTACCGAACCACTCATGGGGATTTCGTCCACACCGACAATGTTGTCAAGGGTGTATTTTTCCGTTTCTTCACCGTCGCAAATTTTGATTTCTCCCCTTTTGCGACGAACGTTCATATAGATTACACCACCAATACAGGCTGCCAAAAAGCCAAGGGCAGCAACGGTAAGACCGAAACTGCGACCTTCACCGACCGAAGCAAAGCCCCATACGTATTCGTCACTGCCGTAGATTGAGCCATAGTTGAGTGCTTGTCCCGTGCCTTGACCAAAGCCGAAAGGCAACAAAATGCCTGCACCTTCCCAAATGGTACTGCCAAGCCATGCAAAAACGACTGTTACGACAATGCCCAAAACGGCTTGTAATAAATAGGCGCTGACGGTGGTTACGCCCGAGTCAAAGACTTCTCCTGCACGACTGCCTGTGGCTTTTTTACCCGTTTGTCTAAGTGCCATGGAAACAAAACCCAAACCAAGGCAATGATAAGTAATAATTTCCAACACGGTAACACCGTTATACGTTCCAGTAGAATATATGGGGAGTTCAAACAAATATTTGCCACCGTCGGACGCTCCACCCGTTGCATAAAAAACGATTGTGGATATCACAAGCAAAATAATGCCTGCCAATACCGAACTGGGGATGAGCGAGAGTTTCTAAAACTTTATTTTTCTTTTTAAGATGCTTGCCAAAAGAACCGATGCGCCAATTGTACCAAAAATGAGAATTAACGCCCAAATTTCAATATCCCAAAAATTTCCAGCTGTCATAATATCCTCCTTACAAACCCAAAAATTCTTTTTCGGGCTTGGGATTTTGCTGTTGAGCAACAAAATGATAGTATAAATTTACGTATTTCACAGGACAAAAACGCACGTCACCTTTTATTTGGTAGTTAGCGTCTTTTGTTGTTATTCCTAGTTTGTTTTTACCCATTGCAATAACCGAAGTTACGTCACAATAGTTGAACGTGTGCGTTTGGTATTTTGTTTTAAGTTGCACCTTGTCTAAATACAACTGCAATTCTACGTTTTTTGCAATAAGTTTTTTGTGCTTGTGAAGTTTTGTCAAATACCAATTTACCTTGTCGGTGATAATCGGTTTGTCCGTGACTTTTATGGGCAAACTTTGAACGTAATCGTTTTGCGCAAACATCCACTCTTTTACGTTGGAATATGGCGCTTTTTGTCCGTTTGACAATACAATTTGCTTGTTGGGAAGATATTCCATTTCCATGCCACAAGTTGTGCAATGAAATTTGTTGCCTTGCGAATGAAAATGAGTTATTCCACAATTTGGACAATAATATATTGCACGTTCAACGTATTCTGCCAAACGGTTGGAAAAATATTCCTTTCCGTCGTTGCTTTCGTCAACGTACAAACGTTGGCAAATATATTGGTAAAGTTGGTCGTCCGTCCAATCTTTGTATTGGTCGTATTCCAAAACCTCTTCCACTTGACAATGGCATTTGCCTCTGCGCACCGTGTGAGACCAACGAGGTCTGACACCGTAGCCACCGTGCAACACCATAAAGGCAAGGGGAACTTTCAACATTTTTGCAAGTTTTGAAACGGAAGGATTTATGTATTCCGTTTGTCCCGAATAGGTGCGGTTGCCCTCCGGTTGCATCATAATTGAGCAACCTTCTTTTACTATGCGTTTACAAGTCAAAATTGTTGAAACGTTTTTTTGTGCCTTTACAAAAGGTATGGGCGCAACTGCATATCTAATGACGTCACTTGCAATAGGTATGGAAAAAATGTCTTCCGTTGCCACCATATACACCAACTTGGGAAAGCACATTGCAAACATAAATTGGTCCATCGTGGTTTGATGGTTTGTCAAAATAAGGTAAGGGCGTCTTTTTGTGTCACGGAAAGTCTTGAAGGAAAAACCGTACTTTGTTTTTGTGTAGGGTTGAAAAAAGGCTTGCAAGCCCCACTTAAATATTTGATGTCTGTTTTTGCTCCACTTTTTTTGCTTTTTCATAGTGCTATATTACAAACTGAGAGTTTAATTTCCCTTAAAAAATTTGATTTCAAAAGATTGTAAACTTTTGTTAATTAATTGTAACACATTAAAAATCAATATTCAACCCCCAAAATTGACTTTTTTGCTAAATTTGTATTTTTTTTGCATTATGAAAAATTCTTGGTTACAAATAATTGCAGAATTTTATTTATCTTTACGTAAGATTAATATTATTTACACGCTTCTGTCGTAAAACCAAAAAGATTACCCACTTATTTTGTCCTTATGAAAGGAATTTCAAGCAGTTTTGACTGCACCACCAATAAAAAATGCTTTACTTGTCTAAAAGTTTATTCATTCTGCTTTTTGATATAAAATATACTCCTTTGACAGTAGATTTTGAGCCCTTTTTTCTTTTTCCTTGACAATCGCAACTAAATTGCATATAATAATATTAACGAAAGCAAATATTATTTCTTTTTCCCACAAGGTATATTGTTAC
>JAGBWW010000081.1 GCA_017629595.1 Clostridia bacterium
TTCCATGATGCAAGTGTACCCCCCCCATTGACTTGACAAACCCCTCGTCTTAGCAAACTTGCAAATGAAATCCGCCCCGTTTGGGTGAGAGTGTCCGGCACTTGGGCAACTACTTACGTTGACGCAATTCGCACCCTTAACGAACTTGGCACGTTTTCTACACCATTGCCGGTCGCAACGGAATGAGAAGCACCGTGGTGACACTTAACGGCCGTGATTTGGTGCTTGGTGAAAATGATGAACTTCCCGATTTGACTGGCGCAGAAACAGAAGGTAAACTTGAACTTGCCTCCGGCAGTTGCGCATTTATCGTGTTGTAAATGGTAAGATTTGATTTTTGTTGAAAAATAACAAAATAAAAGTTTGGAAAATAACCAAACGAAATTAAAACATAAAACTATGTAAACAATAGAAAAAATAAAAAGAAAAAAGCACTCACGAATTATGTGAGTGCGAAAGATTTTATTTGACCTTTCTTTTGAGCCATTTTTTGACAAAGTTTTGGTATTGTTGATTGTTTTTGTTAACTGAAATAAAGTGGCAATAAATCAACGTCATGTAATACTGCACGTTTTTGACGTTGCACTTAATTAGACTTTTGTAACCTTTTAAAAACTCCTTGACTTCTTTGTCCGTCTTTAAAAACTTTTGTCCTGGACGATTGATTATTGCCCACGCCACGTCAAACTCTTTGTTGCCAATGCCGGAAAGTTCCCAATCCAAAACACCCACGATTTTTTTGTCTTTCCACAAAACGTTGGCGTAGTGAAAGTCGCCGTGACAAAAACACTGGTTCACCTTTTGTGGCTTGTTGTCGCAAAGATAGGGGTAAACAAAGTCCAAGTCGTATTCTTTTAGATAGTCCAACGTGGGCAAATCAAAAAAGGATCTTGGCGCAACCTTTGAACAGTCCAAATTGGTCAAATGAATTTTTGCCAAAGTTTTGCCATATGCAAACATATAGTCGATGGATTTGTCGTTGGTTGTTTGCAACAAATAGGACAAACGTTCCCCAACAATCTCTTTGGTGACAACAAACGTTTTGTTGTCATGGTCCACAATTTCGGGAAGAAAATCAAAATCCAACGCCTTGATTGTGGCAATTTCTTTGGCAACGTTGCTGTCCTTTTTGCTGGCATACTTTACAAAACAAAGGGTTTCGTGCGCATCTACCACGCCTTTGCAGTAAAAAACGTCGTTTCTTGCGTGGGGATAGCCCAACACTTCTTGCAATTTGAAATTGTTGAAACGAATGGAAAAAGGATCAATCGTTTCTTTCCACTTTTTTGGTTGTTGCATGCTTTCACCTCGTTGCAATTATATCAAAAGCCTTGTCACTTTTCAACCACTGCACAAAAAAAATGCTTTGGGTTATAAAAAACAAAGTCAAAGGTGGCTCGCCAAAAGAAAAAAAAGCAGTCCACACTTTTGGTTTGAACTGCTTTTTGCGACCAATACGGCGTCGCCAACCATTGTGTTGTAGAGCCAATTTAGATGCAACATCGAAAAAGTCAATAAAATCAAGGATTTTTGACATTTTGGGGCAAATTCATGTGCATCTAAAATAGATGCCGTAATTATTTAGTGTACTCTATTTGATATTCCACTAATTTCATTGTATTACTCTCGGCGTTGTATAGAACGTTGATAACCACATACGTTCCGCTTGATCTCGGCAATTTGTTGAATTCTCCCGTGTCCTTGTTGTAGATAATATAGTAGTCGCTGGTTTGAATATCGCAGAAATACGAGGTGATACCAACCATATCATTGGGAATATCGGATATCCACTTTGCGTCATTTGAAATATTTTTCTCAAATTGCCCCACAGCGGTATCGTCAAAGTAAATATCGCTCGTTGAATAAATATATCCGCGAGGAACAGATTGCGTTCCTTTTGTCCAATCCTGCGTGTTGATACGCGAATGCGTCGGAATATCAATATTCAACATTTGCTCCGTATTGACAATCGGCTCGTCGCCGTGTGAATAGATATCAGAAAAAATGAAGGTAAACGATCCGTAAATGCAGAGTAGTGCTGCCATGATAATGCCCACGATTACGTTCTTTTTATACTTGTATCCTTTTTTCTTTAAGTAGAAGCCGAACACTAGAGAGGCAATCGGAACAGGAAGGAACAAAAAGAATACCCACATATTTTCCGTCATTGCTTGATTGATTCCTGATAATATGGCAACACCAATCAATGCACCCCATATCGTACAAATGGAAAGAACGAAAAGAATAATGGAAATGATTTTCGATTTATCCTTGGGCTTTTTCGCTTCAACCTTATTTGGTGTATTATTGCAAAAGGTAATGAAAGCTGATTCGGGGATCAAAGCGGTCTTTTTAATAATATAACTTTGCCCCGCGATCTGCAGGACAA
>JAGBWW010000082.1 GCA_017629595.1 Clostridia bacterium
CCTTTTGGGAGGTTTTTTGTGTGGCACAGTTGCCTATTTGGGTTTTTACCTTTTCACTTCAAAAATGTATTTCAATACGGCAACTCGCCCTAGATATTTCAAAATTTTGGCAATTGGCTACGTAGTAGTTATGTCTGCAAGAACAATTTTCTTGATTGGAGGAGGTGTCTAAAATGAGAAAAGTTATCATTTTGACGGTACTCGTTTTGTGCTGTACAGTTATCTTCTCTTCTTATGCCACCTCGTTTGCACAACCAAACGTTGAAACAAGCAATTTGCAATCAAATCTTTCTTCAAGAGAATTGTTGCAAGGCTACTTAACGCAAGCCCCGTCAAGAATTGCAGGAACGCAAGATATGGTCAATGCTCGTTATTTCATTGGCAATACGTTGGAAGATATCGGTTTTCCTTCAAACGACTTGTTCAAACTGCTTCCCAACCACACCTATTATTGCTTTGATGATAATGGCTTTGAATTTGAAGACGATTTTGGAAACCTTTTATACGGCTACAATATGTACGCCTTTTTGATTGTCAATCCAACTTATCCTACCATTATCATTGGTTCGCACATGGACAGCATCGGTCAAGGTGCAACAGACAACGCAAGTGGTGTCGTGGCATCCCTTATGATTGCCGATATTCTTTTTAGCCGTCAACAAGAGCTTAAATGCAACGTCATTTTTGCATATTTTGATGCTGAGGAAGTTGGTTGTATTGGTTCGGAATACTATGCTCATCAATTAAATTATTATCCCGACTCCATTGACGTTGATGCCATGATAAACTTGGACAGCATTGCCGGTGGCGACAATTTGTACGTTTATGCCGAAGACAAACGCACCGATATGTGCGACTATTTGGCAAATTCTCATCCCAATTTGTATCAAAAACCCATCAATGCCGAACTCAACTATTCGGCAGGCTATTGGACTTACGGCTACTATCAACAAGCCTTTGCAAGTGATCACACCGAATTTCGTGTTTATGGAATTCCCACGGCAGTCATTTTCTCGGGCAACTATTCTTGGAAGCAAATGGGTTTCGTGCAAAGTTTAGACGCCAACAATTGTGTAATGAACACCGACTTGGATACGCTTGCCCATTTCAATTCTTTGCCCAATGGTTACAACCAAATTGATACGGTGGCATCGGTTGTGTCTAGCGCACTTTTGGACAGCCAATTTGTTGGCATTTGTCAAAACGTTGCCAAATCTCAACTTGTTGACTTAAATTTGGCTTACGGTACCATTGCTCCGTTGGTTGTTATTCAAGGAATAGTTGCAATTTTGGGTATTTCGGCATTTACTTACCACAAAAAACTTAGAAAAGACGCAATATTAAACCCCGCCGAAGCAAATAACAATTCCATTTTCAAACAAGCAGACTATCACGATATTTTCAATATTTAATTGCTATGAACAAAAAACTAAAATTCATTTTAATATACTCTGCCGTAATCGTAACGGGTATTCTTTTGGATCAATTCACCAAAATTTTGATGGAAGATATACTTGCCAACGGCACAAAAATCAACGTCTTGGGCAGTTGGCTAACTTTCCATTGGACAATCAACTACGGTGCATCTTTTGGCATGATGTACGGACAAAATTGGTTGTTTTTCGCCATTACGGTGGCAGGTTTGCCTTTCTTTGGCTATATGTTGTGGCGTGCTAGAACACGCAGTCTTTTTTCAAAACTCGGTTTTGCTTTTGCAATTTCAGGTACGATTGGCAACGCCATTGATCGTGCGTTTTTGGGCACAGGCTTTTTCAATGGTGGAGTAAGAGATTTTATTTCGGTACAAGGTTTTGCCATTTTCAACGTGGCAGACAGTTTTTTGGTGGTCGGCGTAATTATGGCAGTTTTGGGCCTTGTATTCTTTGACTATGACGCCGTAACAAAACCCCAAATTGAGGACAAAAATGAAGAAAACGGCAACGACAACTGAAAATTTTTCTCGCCTTGACGTTTGTGTCGCAACGCTGTTTGACGTTACGAGAAATCACGCGCAAAAACTTATTGAACAAGGCTGTGTTGAAGTTGACGGAAAAGTTTTTACAAAACTTTCCAAATCGGTCAATCAAAATTGTATTGTTGAGTGCGATCTTCCCGAACCCAAGCCTTTGGACTTAGTTGCGCAAGATATTCCTTTGGACATTGTTTATCAAGACAAAAGTCTTGCCGTCATCAACAAGGCACGAGGAATGACGGTGCATCCGGCAAACAACGTTTTTCGTGATACGTTGGTAAATGCTTTGTTGCACTCTTTGGACAATCTCAGTGGAATAAACGGTGTTATGCGACCGGGCATTGTCCACCGTTTGGATAAAGACACGACGGGACTTTTGGTTGTTGCCAAAAACGATAAAGCACACGAAAGTTTGGCAAAACAAATTCAAATGAAGCTTTGCAAACGCATTTATTGGGCGCTTGTGGAAGGCGTTGTAAAAGAAGATTGTGGCGTGGTGGACTTGCCCATCGGCCGTGACAAAAAAGACCGAAAAAAAATGGCAATCACCCCAGACGGAAGAAGTGCAGTAACCCTTTGGGAAGTGGTACGCCGATATAAAGAACACACTTTGGTGCAGTTTGAACTTAAAACGGGACGCACTCACCAAATTAGAGTACACGCAAAATCTTTGGGACATCCCGTCGTTGGCGATGCAAAATATGGTTTCAAAAAGCAAAAATTCAATTTGGACGGACAACTGTTGCACGCACGACAAATTTCATTTTCTCACCCTGAAACGGGCGAATTGCTCACTTTTTCGGCACCTTTGCCCCAAGATTTTCAAAATATATTGGATAAGTTGGCAAAATAGACCTTTACTATTTATCTTTTGGATGGTATAATACGTTTATGAAAGACCTTTTGACCTTACTCAACTGCGATAAAGACACGATAAATCTCATTTTGAACACGGCAATTCAAATGAGAAGAATCGTCATGTCGGACAGCAAAAAAGCCCCCCAACTTATTGGAAAAACGGTGGTGGGCATGTTTGAGCAAGATTGTCTTGAAAGCAATACCTTGGACCTTGCTTGCAAATATTTGTCGGGCAATTACGTAACAAGTCATCCCACGCAAAGTTGGATGGAAGTGGCTCGTGCTTTTGATGCAATGGGCGCAAACCTTGTTGCCGTCAAAAATCAAAACGACAGTTTTTTGGACGCACTTTCAAAGGTTTCAAATGCTTCCATTGTCAACATGGGAAGCAAATTGTACAATCCCGTTCGTGTTTTGACCATTTTGATGGTGTTAAAAACCAAATTGGACGGTTTGCAAAACATTTGTGTTGGAGCACTTGGAAACGGAGACGTTTCCGTCATGGCAGAATTGGACTATTGCTTGTCTTTGTACGGATCCAATCTTGTTTGGTATTTGCCCAAAGACGACATTTCCACACCCAAAAAGGGCGTTGTGTTAAACAATTTGCAAAACGTTTTTTCCGGTGCGGACGCCATTTTGGACTTGGGCTTGGCACCTTTTGCACAAGGCGAAAGATACTACGGAAGCAATTTTGGTATTCAAAAGGAATTGCTTGATTTGGCTCGTGTTGATGCACCTTTGATTGGTAGCAGAAATTATTTTGAAAAAAGAGGTGTTGCCGAATATCTCAACAACACCGTAAACACAGAATACTCTTGTTATATCGCCATCTGCATGGCTTTATTGTATATAAAAACTAAAAACTTATGAGGTTAATATGAAAAATATTCTTGAAAAGGTAATTTTGGCAACACTTGTCGTTGCAATGATTTTGGCAATTTTGGGTTTGGCACTTCCCAACACAACGCTTATCACAATCGCACTCGTAATTTTGATGGCAATTTCCGTTGTTTTTGGTGTAACTCAAGTTATTACGTATTTGAACACAATGGGTCAACCTGAAGAAATGCAAAACTTAATTATGATGATTGTAAGCTTCGTCGTTTGCATCACAATTATCGTGTTGTCCATTTTCACTTTTACGGGAAAATTGTTTAATTTGTATTAAGCAATTCGCTGTGCGCACAAGGGCATACGATAACGGTATAATAAGTTAAATAATTCACAAAACCGGGCACGCTTTTGCTCGGTTTTTTTACGTTCTTTTTCATTGTGTAGTCAACTGCAACTTTGCCACCCGTTCTACTTTGCGAGTAATATGCGCAAATTTCCGACGCGCAAACGATAACCTTTTCGGGAATATCATCCAAGGCCTTTTTGTCGGGATTTTGCAAAACGCAGTGTGACGAGTGGATTTTTTGTGTATGCAACCACAAATCGTCGGGCAAAGCCGATTTTGTCAAACTGTCGTTTTGCACGTTGTTTTTTCCTACCAACAAGGTCCAACCGTCAATATTGAAAGACAAAGGTTTACTTTGCGTGATGGTGGACCTTTTGTCCTTAGTTTGCTTTTTGATAAGTCCCAAGGGCAACAATTCGGACAAGATTTCGTCCAAATCGCTTTGGTCGGTACAAAAAGCAAGGTTGCTTTTTATTGTTTCCAAATAGGACAAAAGTTGCCTGTTTTCTTCCAACAATTTTTTGTTGTGTTCGGCAGAACTTTTTTGCTTTTGATATTTTTTGTAATAGAGTTGGGCATTTTTTTGAGGAGAAAAACGTTTGTCTAGTTCAATTTCTAATTGTGGACAATCGGGCGAGTAAAAATCGTCAACCACAACCTTTTCATCCCCTTGTTTAATTTTATAAAGGTTTGCCAAAATCAAATCGCCCAACTTCTTGGTGTTGTCAAAGTTGTCAGCGTCCAAAAGGGCTTGACTTTGAATTGCAATTTTCTTTTGGGTACGGGCAACGGCGTTTTTGACAATGGTATTTACCGATTTTGCCTTGCTTTTAAATCTAGACAATTTGTCCGTGATATAAAAATATTCGTCACAGGCTTGGTTGAAAGTGTCAAAAAACACCTTTTGTCCACCGATTGAAAGGTAGTCAAAGGGGCAAAGTTCAAAAGGTTGACCGTTGCGATATACGACGTTTGCTTGACCATGTTTTACGTTGTGCAAAAGTTTTTGAACGCTTGTTGCCACCAACATTGGAGTGGTGGGGTTTTGCCAAAGAATTTCTTGCACGTTCTTTGCCGAAACGCCCAAAAGGTTTTGTGTCAAAAGGTCGGTTTGCGGAAGTGGACTTTCTAGAAGTTGCACGATGGAGTTTACGTCGTTGGGTGCAATTTTGTTTTGTGGAACAAAAAATTGGTATTTTGCTCCCGCCAACGTCACACGAGAGGCGTTAAGGTCTTGGGGAAGATGCTTCAACGTGTCAAAAATTACGTAGTTTTCATCCGTCAAAATTACGTTGGCAGTCTTTGCAGTAAATTCGCAAATAAGGTGGCGCACGGTGGGATATCCCAATTCGTTTTTGCCTTCAAAGTGAAAGTCCAAAACCCTTTCAAATTCCATTTGAGAAATGGACAAAAGTGTTGCACCAAGAAGGTGTTTTCTCAACAACATGCAAAAATTTAGCGCCGTTTTTGGGTTTTCAAAAGGTTTTGTTGTCAAATGAATTCGGTTGTTTGCCGAGTTGACGCTTATAAGCAGGTTAAAGTTTGCCTTTTGATACAAAGACAAAACAATCTCATCCTTTTCAGGCTGAGCAATTTTATTTATTTTTGCACCTTTAAGAAGTTGCAATTCGTCTGATATGCGACCAAGCAACAAAGAGTCCAAAGTCATTTAAAAAAATCCTTCAAAATATTTGTCTGTATTATACCTTAACTTAGACAAAATCACAACCGAAACGCTCAAAAGAATTGCATTTTAGTTTTCTTTGTGTTAAAATCTTAAACTGTATGAAACATCAATTGGAGGAATATAATGAAATATACCGTTGAAAAGAAACAATCCTATGTCCACGTAAGATTTTCTTGCAATGCAACCGAATGGGAAGCATTTATGGAAAAAGCTTATCAACAAAACAAAGGCAAATATGCCGTTCAAGGTTTTAGAAAAGGCCACGCACCCAGAAAAGTCTTGGAAAAAAGTTACGGCAAAGATTTGTTCTTTGAAGATGCACTTTATTTGTGTGCAAATGAATATTTCCAACAATATTTGGAAAAGAATAAAGATATCCACCTTGTAGGTCATCCCCACATTGACGACAGCATTGACTACAAAGAAGGCAAAGGTCTCAAATTGACGTTGGTCTTCCCCGTCAAACCCGAAGTTGAATTGGGTCAATACAAAGGTTTGCAAGTTAAAAAAGAAGCAGTTTCCGTCACAGACGAAGAAATTGAAAACGAACTTAAATCCGTTGCACAACGCAATGCAAGAATGTTGGAAATCACCGACCGTGCAGTTTGCGATGGTGACGAAATCACGTTGGACTATTCCGGCAGTGTTGACGGCGTAAAATTTGATGGTGGCACAGCACAAAATCAAAAACTCGTTATCGGCAGTCACACCTTCATCCCCGGTTTTGAAGAACAACTTGTTGGTGTAAACGTTGGCGAAACAAAAGACATTTCCGTCAAATTCCCCGAACAATACCACGCAGAAAACATCAAAGGTAAAGACGCAATATTCACTTGCACAGTTCACGCAATCACAAAGAAAGAATTGCCCGAAATCAACGATGAATTTGCCAAAGAAGTAAGCGAATTCTCCACGTTGGCAGAATACAAAGACGGTCTCAAAGCCGAATTGTTGGCAAAGAAACAAAAAGACGCCGACCTCAAAGACGAAAACACACTTTTGCAAGTCATCGTAGAAAATGCAAAAATGGATATTCCTCAAGAAATGGTTGACGAACAAGTTGAAGATTACATTGAAGATTTCAAATACCAACTTTCCTATCAAGGTTTGAAATTTGAAGATTATCTCAAATATACTTCTTCCACAATTGAACAAGTAAGAGAATCTTACAAAGAAAAAGCACAAAAAGCAGTAAGTACACGTTTGGTTTTGGAAGCAATCGTAAAAGCAGAAGACCTTAAAGCAACACAAGAACAAGTTGACGCACAAATTGCAGAATATGCAGGACAAATTGGTCAAAACGTAGAAGAATTGACCAAAAACATCACCCCTGACCAAAGAGCATATTTTGAAAATCAAGCACTCACGTTTGCATTGATTGATTTTCTTAAAGCACAAAACACATTCGTTGACTAATATTGTGATTTGATTTTAGGAGTAAAAACTTAATATGTCATTGATACCCATTGTTGTGGACCGCACGGAAAACGGAGAACGTACTTTTGACATCTATTCAAGACTGTTAGAAGACAGGGTTGTGTTTTTGTCGGGAGAGATCACCGACAACGTAGCAAACACCGTTATTGCACAATTGATTTTTCTGGAATCCAAAGGGCCAACAAAGGATATTTCATTGTATATCAACAGTCCCGGCGGAAGTGTTTCCGCCGGGCTTGCTATTTTTGACACAATGCAATATATCAAGTGTGACGTTTCCACAATTTGCATAGGCATGGCTGCAAGTATGGGAGCATTTTTGCTTGCAGGAGGCACCAAAGGTAAACGCTATTCTTTGCCCAATTCGGAGATTATGATTCACCAAGTTTTGGGTGGAAGTTCGGGTCAAGCCACCGACGTGGAAATTCATACCAAGCATCTTTTGGCGACTAAAAAAAGAATAAACACTCTTTTGGCAAAAAGTATGGATAAAGAGGTGGAGTGGGTGCAAAACGCCACCGAGCGTGACAATTTTTTGACACCAGAAAAAGCCAAAGAATATGGCATAATTGACCAAATTTTTCATAAGAGAAAGGGGTAACAATGCAAGATAAGTGTTCATTTTGTGGCAAAGACCAAAAAGCAGTCAAAAAATTGATTACTTCGCCACAAGGCGTGTGTATATGCGACGGCTGTGTGGAAGTGTGCAATCAATTGATTGAAAAATCAATTCCCGAAAAGAGCGACACCTTCACTTTGCTTTCGCCAAAGGAAATTAAAGAAAAACTAGATATGTACGTGGTGGGGCAAGAAAACGCAAAAAAAGTGTTGTCCGTTGCCGTATATAACCACTACAAACGCATAAAGTCGCAAAGAAGTGACGACGACGTTTTGCTTGAAAAAAGCAACGTTTTGATGCTTGGCCCTACGGGCAGTGGCAAAACGCTCCTTGCAAAAACCTTGTCGCAAATATTAACCGTCCCTTTTGCCGTTGCAGCTGCAACCACCTTGACGGACGCCGGTTACGTTGGCGACGCCGTAGAAAACATTTTGCTCAAACTCATACAAACCGCTGACTATGACTTGGAAAGAGC
>JAGBWW010000083.1 GCA_017629595.1 Clostridia bacterium
ATACCCGAAGTGCCTGTGGAAGAAAACAAATTTCTTACGGCATCAGCATAACCAAGTTGGTCAAAATCACCCGACAAAGCAACTTCCATTGCAAGGTTTAGTAAAGCGTCACCGGTCAATACGGCGCTTGCTTGACCATACTTTTTATGACAGGTGGGCATACCACGTCTTTCGTCATCGTTGTCCATACAAGGTAAATCGTCATGCACCAAAGAATAGTTGTGAACAAGTTCAATTGCGACGGCAATTCTTTTTACGTTGTCGCACAATACGTCCAATTTTTCGGCAATTTGCAAACACAAAATCATACGCATACGTTTGCCACCTGAATTTAGGCAATATTCAATTTCTTGACTTAATGGACCATCTTTAGGCAAATATTCTTTTAACAAATTTTGGCAATACGCTTTGTCAATCATTTTCAAGGTCCTCTACCTTTCCGTTAAGCACGGTAAGTTTTCCGTGGGCAACTTTCGTTTGCTCTAAACAAAATTGAGCAAGTTCCACAGCCTTGGAATATAAATCAATGCATTTAGAAAGGTCTTCTTCTCGTTGTATTTGTTGGCAAATTTCGTCCAACTGTTTATTTGCTTCGGACAAAGTCATCTTTTACGTTTCTCCCAAAATTTCTTTAATTGTTGCAACGGCTTTACCGTCAACAGTGCGAATCTCCACGTTGTCGCCAATGGATAAATCTTTTATGTTTTTGACCGTTTTACCCTTGTTTTCAACAATGGAATAACCTTTTTTAAGAACGTTTGCAGGGTTGTAGGCGTCTAATACCCTCAATGTATAGGCAATTGAATTGTTTATTTTGTCAATTTTGTTTTGAACAAGAGTTTTTATTAAGCGTAATTTGTCATAAATTTGACGCTTTGCACTTTGCACGTCAAAGGTAACCATTTCGCCAGCTTCCGACGGAGTTGCACAGGCTAAATCGGATGCATAATCGCAAAAGGTGGTGTTTATGCCATGTCCAACGGCAGAAACAACGGGAATTTTACTGTTGAAAACAGCCATTGCTACGGCTTCGCTGTTGAAAGGAGACAAATCGCTGTCGCTTCCTCCACCTCGCCCAACAATTATGCAATCAACGTCATTTTCTTGGTTAAAGTATTGTATACCTTGGGCAATTTCCAAATCTGCGCCAACACCTTGCACTTTTACCGAATACAAAACAATGTCCACCGTGGGATTTCGTCTTGCAACGACTTGACAAATATCGTGAATAACCGCCCCACTTGCGCTTGTTACAACGCCTAACTTTTGGCAATTGTTTGGAACGGCGACTTTGTTTTGTTGGTCAAAGCAACCCAATGTCGTCAACTTTTCTTTCAGTTGAAGCATTTTCAATTTGTCCAAGCCGAGTTTGTCATCAATTTGCAAATTGCTAACAAAAAAGGACAATCGTCCAAATTTGTTGAGATAGTTTATCTTCCCAAATGCCGTGACGTTTTGTCCGTTTTGAATGCCTTTAATTAAATGTGCATAACTGAAACACTCAACTTGGGACTGTTCGTCTTTCAACGTAAAATAAACGTAATCTTTTGAAATCTTTACGTTTAAAGTTTCGCCCGAAACACATAAAGATGACAAAACGGAATCGCAACTTACAAGTCCGTTTATATAGTTGTTGAGTTGAGTTACAGTAATTTTCATTTTGTGATTAGTTTTTGTAAATTTTTGAAAATGCAACCACGTGTTACAGGGCCTACGCCACCGGGAACGGGTGAATATGCTTCAACGATGTTTTCAATTGCCGATGCATTTACGTCACCACACGTTTTGCCATCTACGAAAGACAATCCGACGTCAATGACAATCATGCCATCTTTTACGTGTCTTTCATCAATCATGTTGGGAACACCACAACAAGAAATTAAAATGTCAGCAGTCTTGCATACCTTGGGCAAATCAACCGTTTTTGTGTGACATACGGTAACCGTCGCGTTGTTATTAATAAGAAGCAATGCCAAAGGTCTGCCTACGGCATATCCACGGCCTACGATTACGACGTTTTTACCTGCAACGGAAATACCATAGAAATTCAACAATTCCAAAACTGCTTGAGGCGTTGCAGAGCAAACGGCATTTTTTTCGTTGCGATAAAGTGCGTTTACTGCTTTTGAAGAAAGACAATCCAAGTCCTTTTCAAAAGCAATAGTTTCAACTGCATTTGCAACAGGCTTGGGCAAAGGCTGTTGAACCATAATGCCACCAACTTGGTCGTCAAAATTTAACTGTTGGATTTTAGCAACAATATCATCACCTTCTTCCAACAAAATATTCTCCACTTCAACACCAAAAGATGGTGCGTTCTTCTTAAGTGCATTTACGTATTGCAACCATTGTTGGTCATAAGTAAAGCCAACAGTTGTTACCTTTTTTTGAATATTGGAAGAGACGAGTTGACTTTTAATATCTTCCAATACGGGTTTTCCCAAAAGTAAATTAGCCATTTGTTCTCCTAAAAAATTCGCCTAAAATACCGTTTACGTATGCAGGACCTTTTGCCGATGAATATTTTTTTGCAATTGAAACGACCTCGTTGACGGAAACAGCAACTGGAGTGTTCAAATAGGATACTTCAGAAATTGAAAGATAAATCAATGCCAAATCTACTTTGTTAAGTTTTTCCAAATTGTCACTTTTTGAAAGCGTCTTTGCAATTTCGTCAAGTTCGTTTTTGTTTTCCTTAACTTTTGTCAAGACGTTTTGAATATATTCAAAGTCTTCTTCAGAAAGATTTTCAACTTTAATTACGTCTTCAAAGGTTTGGGGATTTTCGTCGCCCATCAAATAAGAATATACGGTTGTAAAAGCAATTTCTCTTGCGTATGCGCGCATTTTTACACCTCACGTTGTAAAACTTTAACCCCTTGATAAAATCAAAGGGTTATGTAATAAGTCAATTATTTTTGTTGTTCTTCGTTGTTGAATTCCACTTCTACAACGTGAACGTTGACGGCTGATATTTTAAATTCCGTCATTGTTTCAAGATTTTTCTTGATCGTATGTTGAATTTCGCCTGCAACGTCACTTACGTTGACGGTATAAATGAGTTTGACACTTACGTCAATTACAATTCCATCGTTGAGAACGTCAATTTGAATTGCGTTTTTGCGTTGTTTGCTTCCTTGAGCAAAACGGATTACGCCATCTACTTCGCTAAGTGCGCAGTCAACAATGTCTCTAATAATTTCGCTGTTGTACACGACTTTACCCGTGCCGTCTCTATTCAAAACAACTTTCATATATATTTACTCCAAATTTTGTTGAATAGATTATATCACAGCGGAAAAATATTTGCAAGAGTTAAATTGCAACAATATTTACATAATCGGGACTAATTGCAGCCTCTTGGATGATTACGCTGTAAATTCTTGCCGTATCTTCACGAGTGAGATTATCCGAATCAACAATGACGTTGATATTGTCGCTTGTTGTGGAAACGGTTACTATTGCATCAGCAAAACCTTGTGCTTTGAGCATTGTTTCCAATTTCAATTCCAATTCAATGGCTTCTACAAGGGACATTTTTTGTGCCAATGCGTTTGCTCGTGCTTCGGCATATTCTTCCCCTTCCATACCAAGAATATCATTTAATTGTTGAATTTCGTATGCACGAGTTGCTTGTCGGTCTGCTCGGGAAGTTTCAAAGAAAGTTGCAACTGAATTTTGTTCGCCTGCTTGGTTTTTGTCGTCAAGCAAATATACGTTCAAAACGGCCGCAACAGCCAACACCAACACCATTGAAACGATTACTACTATTTTTTTTGTTTTAGACATGGTTTACCTCCTAATTATATACAACCACACTTATTTTGTCTGCATCAATTTGCAACAAGGTGGAGAGCAACTGTCTTGCCTTATATTCCAACACGGCGCCATTGTTGCCCTTAATTACCACAGCCACCGACGAAACTTTGGGTGCCAATTCTTTAATCAACACCGGCGCTCCACCACTCGTTACAATTTCGGTGTTTACCGTCGTGGTGTCACCAACAGTTTTTGTCGTCGTTTCGTAAGCATAAACTTGTTCAACCCCGTTTTCAAAATTGATAACCAAATCCACAGATTTAACACCGTCAATGGACAAAAGTGCTTTTTCCACATTATTCTCCATCTGATTGACGTAGGCAGAAAAACTTGTTCCGTTTGTTTCTATTGAGAATCCGTCAAAAAACAGTATTGCGACAATGACGGCTATTGCAACGAAACATATAATTAAATCCAAGTTCTTTATTGATTTCAATCTCTCAAACAGTTTTGACATACCTCACTCCAAAACGATCACTCCTTGTTCAAACGAATACAAGTCCAAAAGTATCTTTTTGATATTTTCATTTAAGTTTATGACGAGAGATGGACTTGATAGTACAACATTTTTCAAACTGACTACGGCTTTTTCCAAAATTAACTTACCGTCAACAACGTGATAACTAATTTCCACCGTTGCCCCCACAAATCCTGCCGAATCAAGCTTTTGCTCAATTGTGTTTTCAATATCTTCCACAGTTTGTACGACAAAATAATTCTCCAAATTGGCGTCATAAGAAAGAGCCTCTTGAGAAACGTCTAAGTCTATGGAAAAATCCCTAAGCATAGATAAAACGGGCGAGAAGACCACTGCAACGACCAAAAGAGAACACACGTGTTTTACGTGTTTATTAAGTTTTCCATCGGGTAAAATGACGTCGCACAAAATTGTCAAAAGTGCAATTCCCACCACAGATATAATCCACGAATACATACTAGACCAAAGTTGCCGAAAACAAAGTCAGCATAATTAAAATTACCAACATAAAATAGACGGCAACAACTACAACAATAAGGTTGGTAAGATTTTTTGAAACTCCTGAAATAAACTTGCAAAATTTGTCGTCAAACGGCTCGGAAAGTGCTGACACCAGTTGTAACAAAAGACTATACGTCAAAATGTTTACAATAGGCACGATTGCAACGAAAAAACATAACAATAGTACGCCCAATCCAAAGCTGTTTTTAACCAACGTTGCCGAAGACAACACTAAATCAAAACCATCCGAAAGGTAACTGCCCAAAATTGGAATATAGTTTTTGGTAGCAAATTTTGCTGCTTTTGCCGTTATTGAGTCAAAGGAGTTTGCCGATATTCCTTGCAAAGTCAAAAAGGAAGAAAATATGGTAAATATCACACCCAAAAGCCAGTTTGCTCCGTTTGAAATGCTTTGGCTCAACTTTTCCAACTTGATGTTTGCACCAAGGTTGGTTATTACGTAAAAAACCAAGGATAATAAATAGGCAGGTAAAATGACGCTCAAAACAATTTCAATGATTGTATTGGACAAAATAACAACCGACGGCTTAAATACGCCAACTGCGGACAATCCGCCCGTTGCACTTACCAAAGTTAAAATTATTGGCAAGGCAACCTGCACAATCTCTCTTATTGTAAAAAGCAAAGTGGATATTTCGTCATAGAAAGATAATACGGTTGCAAGGACAGACACCATAACGGTTGACGAACAAACAAAATATACGACGTTTCCACTTGAATTGAGTAAACCGTTGTTTTTACCAACAAAACTGTACAAAATGCAAATTGCCAAAATGGACAAAATTGACGGCAAATTCACAGTTACGCCATCGAAAAACACTTGAAAAAACGCCAAAAGAAAGTCGCCGATTGAAGAATATTCACCGTTTAGCAACTTTGCAACTTTGTTTGAAAAACTGCCCAAAATCGTGTTTGATGCAATATCATCCAAAATGGAAGTGTCTATAGAATCAAAAACGTCTTGGACGTTATCAGCAAAAGAAAGGTTGGCAGAAGAAAGTAAAGTAAGCAAAATTATTGCCAAAACGATTTTAAATTTTATTTTACGATTTGACATACAAGTTCAAAGATATCCATCACGATTGGCAAAGCAGTCAATATGATTGCAATTTTGCCTGCAAAAACGACCTTTTCGCCAATACTTTTACAATCGGCATCAACGCAAACACCATTGGCAAATTCACACAAATATCCAATTCCAATAACTTTAATTACCGAGGTTATTGATTGTTCCTCAATGCCGGTGCTTGTTGCCAAGTCATAAAACACGTACATCAAAGAAAACAATTCATTTATAACCGAAACAATTAAAAATACGCCCACGGCAATAGATGCAATAGGCACAATTTCGGGCTTTACTTGTTTTAAGCACATAATTCCAAATACCGACAAAACGGCAAGGGAAACAAGTTTAAGTAAGTCCATCAGTAGAAATCAAAAAGAGATTTTATCGTATCAAAAAGTTGAGCAACCATATCCAAAACAAGCACAACCGCAACGATAATACCAGCCAAATTTACCAAAGTGCCAATTTCTTCTTTGCCCGACTTTTTAAGCAAGATTGATGCTATTGCGCAAATAACACCAATCAATGAAATTTTGTAAATAATTGAAAGATCCATATCAGATAATTAATAATCCAAAACACACTCCACACAAAACTCCCAGCTTTTGCATAGCAACACCCTTGGTGCTTTTTATTTGATTGTACTTGTTTTTAAGCGAACAAAATACACCACTGTATTGGTCGGCACAATTTGAAACAAGGTGTGCGCTTGTCTGCTTTATGCCAATATAAAAATTGTCAATTTCTACTCTTTCTTCCAAAGTGAGATTTTGACACGCTTTGTTTTGCACGAAGCAATTTTCATAGAGTTCTTGAAAATCTTGCGAAAACGATCCTTTTATATTTTCATATATACTTGGAATAGTTTGGCACTTTGTCTTTGCATTTTGAGATAGGTATAAAGCAAACCTTTCTAAGTCGCAATATAGTACATAACGTTTGCGACATTTGTTGAAATATCGGTTGCCTGCCAAAAAACCAAGCAAAATTGATGCAAGAAACAATACTATGTCTGTCATATTATTTTTTGTTTTGTGTCAAATTTGTACAATTCCAACGATTTTGCACTAAATCTATCAATTTTGACCAAATAGTCAAATTCAAGGTCAAACTTATTACATAAAGCGAAAACCTTGTCAACGTTGTCACCATGAATACTTGCAGATACCTTTACACCACGACTTTGGGCAATTTTTACACCTTCAAAATCGTTGTAATTCAATTCGTCGCAAACAATCACTTCGGGGGACAATGCACGAGTTCCCACTTCAAAAGAGTAGGCTTTGCTAGCAAAACTTATTACGTCAACGTTCAAATCGCCAAAAAAACAATTACCCACGTTTATTTCGCCACGCTCGTCACAAACCAAGGTGGAAACGCCTTTTCCACACTCCGTTGCATAATCTCTTAAAAAGGTGGTTTTGCCTGTGTTGACTTTCCCCAACACCAACAAATTTGAAACGCCAACTTTGTCAAAAATTTCTTTGCTTACACCACGGCAAACTGAAGGAATCCTGAAACACAAACCGAATATTTCAGATATGCAATGTTTCCCTTCAACGAAAGACATTTTCGCCGAAACACCCACTCGCACGCCGTCGGCAAAGGTAAAAAATCCTTGCGACAACTGCTGTTCGTATGCAAAGACACTGTTGTTGCAGGCTCTATCCAATATTTGTTGGCACGTCTTTTCTTGACAGCAAATAGGGTTACAAGAATTTTTTGTCAGCGCTCCCTTTTCAACGTAATACCACTGGGACTTTTTCATAACTTTTATCGGTTGGTTTTTGCGTATTCGTATTTCTTCAATTCCGTCAATTGAAACGGCTTGTCCAACTTCGTAAGGTAATGAATAGATATAGTTCATTGATAAATTATATTAAGATAATCAATTATTTATGTCTAAGAAAATTTGCAAAAAAAATAACAGGTTACGTTTCCATAACCTGTTAAATAGAGTTTTATTGGTAAATTATTTTGCTCTTTCCATGTACAAACCTGTACGTGTATCAACACGAATCAAGTCGCCTTCTTCAATGAACATAGGAACCATAAGTTCGTAACCTGTTTCAAGAGTTGCGGGTTTTGTGACGTTGGTTGCTGTGTTGCCAACTGCACCGGGTTCGCAAACTGTAACGCGCAATGTTACAAAGTTCGGAGGTTCAACGGAAAATGCTTCGCCTTTGTAGAATTTGATTGTTGCAGACATATTTTCCGTCATATATTGCAATGCATCTTCTACTTGTGCTTTGTTCAAAGGAACTTGTTCGTATGTTTCGGGATCCATAAAGTAATAGATGTCGCCGTCTGCATACAAGTATTCCATATCACGGCTTTCAATTTGTGCCT
Source organism: Clostridia bacterium (assembly GCA_017629595.1). GTDB lineage: Bacteria > Bacillota > Clostridia > Christensenellales > CAG-314 > RGIG2220. The sequence goes on from JAGBWW010000083.1 coordinate 8,235, forward strand.
TTTCAAGCTTTTCAGAAGGGTTAAACGTAACTTCGATAACGCCACCTGTAACTACGTTTTTAAGCTTGGAACGAACAAATGCTGCGCCCTTGCCGGGTTTTACGTGTTGGAAGTCAACAACGACGTAAATGCCGTTGTTATAAAGAAATGTAACGCCTTTTCTGATGTCACCTGCTAAAATCATAAGTATTTTCTCCTTGTTTTGTCTTAACTATAAAATTATAATTGTTTTTTGTGACTTAGTCAAGTCCTCTATTTCATTTTCTTTAATATATACAATATCTTCTATTCTAACACCGCCAACACCGGGGATATAAATGCCGGGTTCAATGGTGACAAGTTGATTTGCACGGAAAATCGTTTCACAAGCTTTGCTTGCATTGGGTGCTTCGTGAATATCAATGCCCAAGCTGTGGCCTGTGCTGTGTGTAAAGTTTGCACCGTAGCCGTTCGCAACGATAACTTCTCTTGCCAAAGCGTCAACTTCCTTTCCAGAGAGACCTGCTTTTATGTTTTTGATTGCATTTGATTGAGCAAGTAAAACAATATTGTAAATATTACGCATTTCTTTGGAAGGTTCGCCCAAAAAGACTGTTCTTGTCATGTCGGAGCAATATCCATTGTATCTTGCGCCAAAGTCCATTGTGATTGCATCGCCTTTTTCCACTTTTTTGTCGGTAGGGTGTGCGTGAGGTTTGCTTCCGTTTACACCACTTGCCACAATCGTATCAAATGCAAGACCATCTGCGCCAAGCAATTTCATTTGGTGTTCCAATTCAATTGCAATTTCTCTTTCAGTAACACCTTCTTTGATAAAGGTCAAAATGTGTTCAAATGCAGAATCTGTGATTTCTTGTGCTTTTTTGATGTATGCAATTTCTTCTTCCGTTTTGAAACTGCGCATAAGAGAAATTGCATCTCCCATGGGTTCCAACGTGTAATCAGCAAAGGCTTGTTGAATTCCATTAAATTGGGCAACGGTCAATTCGGTGTCTTCGTAACCAATTGTTTTTGCACCAATTTCTTCAAAATATGCCTTAACCATATCTAAACTTGAAGAGCCAATTTCATACAATTTTGTATCAATCCCCTTGTCTTTAAGTTCATCTGCCATTTCGTAATATCTAGGATCAGTGAAAAAGACAGGCTGTTTTGAGGGAGCAAGTACCAAAATGCCGGCTGTTGATGCAAATTGAGTGAAATAAAAACGATTTTTGTCCGACAAAATCAACGCTGCATCAATGTTTTTCTTAAATTTGAAAATGTTTGATTGGTCTATCATTTGTTTTCTCCAATATAATTTTGATAAAGTTGCTTCATATAAAGTGCGTCTTCGGCTTGAGTGCCGTCCGACTCACAAATTACCACAGGGGAAAGTTTGTACTTTGCCAAAACGGGGACAAAGTTTTCAAATTTAGGGCCGTATTCTTGGTCTTCAAAAGTTAAATGTTTTACTTCGCCACCTTTAGAATACTCAATTTTTGAAAAATGCACGTGCAAACGACTTGCTTTTTCAAAGCCAATTGTTTCAATTGTTCTTTCAATTACTTCTTCAAAATCTTTTTCGGTTTTCAACATCCCGTGTGTGCGTGCGTTTAAGTGACCAAAATCAATTGTAGGAATAAAGCAAGGATCTATTGTGCAAAATTGCAACACTTCAATTAAATCGCCAATTTGATTGATTTTGCCCATAACTTCAGGGCAAAACGTAAGGTGTTGCAAATTATGTTTGTAAATTTCGTCACGCAAAAGATACATTCTTTCCTTG
>JAGBWW010000007.1 GCA_017629595.1 Clostridia bacterium
CGGTGTTGACTGTGGACAATGCTTCCAAAGCTTGACCTGATTTAATCAAAATTCCGTATGCGCCTGCTTAGCCTATGCCCGCTGAAATTGCCGTAGGTGTGGCAAGAGCCAAAGAACAAGGACAAAATACTACCAAAATCGTTACGCCACGAACCAAACTGTCCAACCAAGTTGCATCAATGAAAACAAGTTTGCTCAACAAAAAGACCAACACGGACAAACTGATTGCCATCGGGACAATTCTTGATGCCCATTTATCTGCAATACGAGCAATGGGGGCTTTGTTTTCTTCGGCATGTTTGACCAACTCAATCATTTTTGAGACAACCGTTTGGTCGTTGGGTTTTGTTACCCTGATGTCTATTGCAGAGTGTTCATTGAAAGTGCCTGCATAAACCATGTCGCCAACGTTTTTGTCAATAGGCAAACTTTCGCCTGTGATTGCAGATTGGTTTACTGCCGTTGAGCCAACTTCAATGATTCCGTCAACGGGAACCTTTTGGTGAGGCAACACACGAACAATATCTCCAACTTTTACAAAGGAAACGGGAAATTCCACAAACGTGCCACCACCCAAGTCAATTTGCGCTACGTCGGGTGCCAACGAATACAATTTTTCAATGCCTTTGCGTGTTTTTCCAACGGTAACGTTTTCAATAAACTCGCCAATCATCATCAAAAATGCAATTTCGCCTGCCGCCAAAAGATTGTTGTGAGAGTGTCCATCTCCACCGACAACTCCTGCCCAACAAAGAATTTCCAACACAACACATGCAATCATTGCAACCGTGATGAGTAAAGCAGACTTAATCTTTCCTTTGAAAAGATGGTAAAATGCCGAGTAAAACAACGGAATACCACACATAACAATGGGTATCCATGCAGGATTTATGTACGTAAGCCAATGGGCGTTGGCCGAAATGCTTTCCCAAAAAATTGATAAAAGCAACGTAACTGCGCCAACCACCAAAGAGGTGATGACGTAACTTTGCTTTTCAAAAAATAACTTTTTATCTATTTCGCCACAACAACTGCAAGCCATTTTTAATTCTCCTAAATATAGTATAGTTAACTACAACTGAAATACACCAAAAAGCAAAATTCCTATCACTGCTGACAAAGCAATGAGCATCAAGGGATGTATTTTTTTCTTTTTTATTTTAATTTGCGAAAGTGTTACAAAAAATGCAACCAATCCAAGTGATATCCATGAAAAGCCTTCCCAACTGCTTTGTTGTCCAAAGGTCAAGTTGACGTCTGGTGCAACTGCTGACAAGAAAACGGTTATAAATGCCGACAAAATAAGTCCCATTGCACAAGGTTTTGCGCCATACAAAAAACCTTTGACCAATTTTGAATTTTCAAAACGCACAATGACCGAGAAAATTGCCATAATGATAACAAGTGAAGGCAAAACAACGCCCAACGTGGCACAAATTGCGCCCAAAATGCCACCCCAAATGCCAAACGTTTCATAGCCCGTTTGCATTCCTACAAAAGTGGCAATGTTTATGGCAAAAGGTCCGGGGGTAGATTCGGCAACACCGACGAAATTGATGAAAGTTTGTTGCTCCATCCAACCCATGTCGCCCACCACTTGCATTATAAGTGGTAACATGGCGTATCCACCACCTATCGTAAACAATCCTATTTTGAAAAACTCCCAAAACAAAGAAAGGAAAATCATTGTTCATCCTCCTTCTTGCTTAAAGGTAATGAGTTTTTATCTCTTACAAGGTAGATAATCAAGCCGATTGTTGCACCTATCAAAATAACCAATACAACGGAAAATTCCGTAAAAAGGGACACAATGGTTGCACAAATCATTGCAAGCCAACCAAACCAATCTTGTTTTTCGTTGAAAGCAAGTTTAATAAAGGCGTTCAACACCAAAACTACTACGCAACAAGAAATCCCTTTGAAGGCTGCGTCAAACCAACGGTTGCCAATGAGTGCGTCAATGACAAAATACAAACAAGAGATAATGACGAAAGAAGGCAACACCAACGCAAACGTTGATACAATTGCGCCCAACACACCACGTTGTTTGAAACCTACGTAGGTGGCTGCGTTTACGGCAATTGGACCGGGAGTGCTTTCGGCAATGACCACCAAAGACATCATATCGTTTGTGGTAAGCCATTGATGTTTTTGCACCGTTTCTCTTTCAATTACAGACAGCATGGCATACCCCCCACCAAAGGTGAAAAGTCCAATTTTGAAAAAAGTTATAAACAAATCCCAAAGTTTTGTCTTCATTGAAGTTTAGTTAGATACTCCTTAATCAAATTTTGGTCAAAGTCGGGAACGTAGTCCTTTATTGCGCTTGTGGGCGATTGACAAAAGCCGTTTTCAAGTCCAACGGCAAAGAAATAGTCGCATACTTGGTCGTATTGTCTTTTTGATACCCTTTTGTTAAGTTCACAAAAAGGCATTTCTTTGGGCGGAAAATATTGCGCCATCAAACTTACCCATACGTTGGGCAAAGTGGACAAATAGTCCAACACTTTTTTACTGTCTTCCACACAGTCGGGAAGAACGAGGTGCCTAATCAACACACCTTTCGTCAACAGTCCGTCTTTGTCAAAAACTTCTTTGGGCTGTTGTCTTTTCATTTCTTCAACAGCTTTTTTTGCCACTTCAAAATAGTTGGGTGTTTTTGAATATTTGATTGCCAAACTGTCGTCAAAATATTTTAAGTCGGGCAAATATACGTCCACAAGTCCGTCCAATTTTTGCAACGTTTCCACTTTTTCGTATGAATTGGTGTTGTAAACGATCGGTTTTGTAAGCTTGTGTTTTATCTTGGACAAAACTTCGGCAATTTGGTCGGCATATTGACTGGGCGACACCAAGTTCAAGTTGTGCACGCTGGATTGGTCCACCGTCAAAAACACCTTTTCAAGTGTTTCTTTGGAAATTTCCTTTCCATTTGCTTGGTTTGCAATAACGTCGTTTTGACAAAAACAACAGTTCATATTGCAACCTGCAAAAAAGATTGTACCACTGCCTTGTGTGCCCGAAATGCACGGCTCTTCAAAGTGATGTACACCAACACGAGAAATTTTAAGTTTTCCCACCTTGCAAAAGCCAACGGATTTTTCTCTGTTCACCTTACAATTGCGAGGGCATAAAGTACAATTTTCCATAAGTCAATTATACTGTATCATACAAAAAAAAGCAACTGACAAAAAGGCATTGCGCCTTTTGTCAGTTGCGTGAATATTTTTTGTTATGCAACGTGTGTTACAAGTTTTATTTGATTGTTTTCTACGTCAATTGCATCAATGGAATAGGTTGCGGTGCTTCCACTTAATACGCCTACTTTGCCCAAATTGTTGATGATTTTGTCAAATACGCCACCAAGAGTGTCGCCAAAATATTGACTTACACTACCTTCTACTTCCAAACCAACCACAGAGCCCACTACCGACAAAACAAGGTCGGATTGTTGTTGGTTGAAATTGTTCAACACAAGTGATTGGGTTTCAGTATCAAGTACGCCGTTTGCGTCAACCGAAAGGTTGCCCACAAAAGTCATATACAACGTGTCGCCAAGACGATCGGCGATGAAAGGAGGCAAACTGCCGTCAATTTGTGATTTGATGGAAGCAATATCAATTGAAAGGACAATTTTTACTTGTTTTTCACCGTTTTCCGTATGCAAACTGATTTGACGAACCGTTGCGTTTAAGTCAGCCAAATACTGCACGTTGGAGTTTGAAGAACTATCGGCTTCGCCTATCATAATGTTGCACAATGCAGCAATTTCGTTGGGGGTATAGACAATTTGTTCAGGCGTGACCGTTGTGATAGGGTTTTCCAAAATGGACAAATATCCGTCGCCTTCGGGCAACAATTGTTCCACTTTTTCTTCCACGCTGGTGGTGTCTTCGTCTTTTACGGGATCGTCGGCAATTTCGCTTTCTTCAACCTTCAACCCGTCTGCCAACGTCATAACCAAACGAACGACGTCAAACACAGTGTCTTCTGTGGGATTGATACCCAAATCGCCAAAAGTTACTCCGTCCAAAAATGGAACGGGACTTTCTTCTTTTAAGTCGGCAAATTGAGCCGTGTCAAAACTGCCAACCGAAACGTTGGAAACCCAATTGCCAACGGTGGTAACCGTTTGAATACCTACGATAACAACAATCAACAATACGATACAGGCTATTGTAAAAATAAATTTTATAAGTTTCGTCAAAAACCCTTCCTTTTTTGTACTTGCCATAACTGGACCTCCTTTTGTTCTTTAATTTTAACACAACAAAGTAAAATCGTCAATATCGCAAATTTGTATTATTTTATTGTTTGACTTGAACCAAATACAACTGTATAATTAACAAAAAGGAGGTTACATAAACATGTTGACTGATAAACAATTAGATAAATATGCCGAACTTGCCATTTCCATCGGCGTAAATTTGCAAAAAGGACAACCCGTTGTCTTGCGTACCGACGTACAAAACGCTTTCTTTGCCGAAATCGTTGCAAAAAAAGCATACGAATTGGGTGCAAGCAACGTTTATACAGTATGGTCTAACGAAAGAATTGAAAAAATACGAGTTCTCAATACCGAAGAAAACGCACTTTGCGACATTCCCGAATACGACGGACAAATGTATCAATACTTTGTTGACAAAGGATGTGCCTTTGTTTCCATTTTGTCCAGCGACCCCGACAATTTTGATGGTTGCGACAGCGACAAATTGACAAAATATTTGTTGAGCGTAAGACGTTCTAGACGTCCTTTGATGAGCGCAACAATGTCTAACAAAAGCCGTTGGACAATCGTTTCCGTTCCCTCTGCAAAATGGGCGAAGAAAATTTTCCCTAACCTTGAAACAAGTGTTGCCATTGACAAACTTTGGGAAGCAATTGCACACGCAGTAAGATTGGATTGCGATGACCCCACAAAAGCTTGGGCAGAACACATTGCAACAATGGATAGACGTGCCGAATACATGACAAAACGCAACTTTGAATATATCCAATTCAAATCTGCAAACGGTACCGATTTGAAAGTCGGTTTGGCAGAAGGTCACCTTTGGACTTCCGCAGGCGAAAAAGCACAAGACGGAATTGTTTTCACGGCAAACTTGCCAACCGAAGAAATTTTTACAGCTCCCCACAAATATAAGGTGGAAGGTATTGTCAAAAATGCACTTCCCTTGGTTGACAACGGCGCAGTTATTGACGATTTCTCTTTGACATTCAAAGACGGCAAAGTTGTTGATTTCTCTGCAAAAAGTGGTTATGACGCATTGAAAGGCATCATCACAACGGACGAAGGCAGTTGCCGAATTGGTGAAATTGCACTCATTGGCAAAAAATCCCCCATTGCCGAAAGCGGTTTGTTGTACTATCAAACGTTGTTTGATGAAAACGCAAGTTGCCACTTGGCACTTGGCGCAGCATACCCCACCACCGTTAAAAACGGCAACGACCTCAACGAAGAACAATCCGATAAAATCGGCTTGAACGCAAGTGTCGTTCACGTTGACTTTATGATCGGAACGAAAGATATGGAAATTGTCGGCATCGGCTTTGACGGCACGACTGAACAACTTTTTGTTGACGGCGAATGGGTTATCTAATTTAATAAAATACAAAAAAATGGGAAGTCGCTGAAATGGCGACTTCCCTTTTTTCATTGAACAAACACCGTTTGGTGGGGGAGACGTTTGTTCAAGAAAAACCCTTTATTTTGTTTTGTTTGATTATAACAATCAATGCTTAAACAATTCTTAATAGTGTCTGGATTCTCTTACACAGTCACAGCGATTGCCTTCACTTACCATATTGAAGTGGGATGTGAATAACCAAATTGCCATATAAATGCCTGCAATACCCACCAAAATATACAAAAGGCGTTCCAACCAAAGCACACCCATTGTGATGAAAGCAACAAGATTGAAATCAAAAATGCCAATCAACAACCAATTAAGTGCGCCGACAATGGTCAAAATCAATGCAATTACTGATAATACGTTGAACGTGGTTTTCATTTTTTGTCCTCCTTTTTAAAGTCACCATTAGTTTGCACCATTTGCGAATATAAATACCTTATCTAAATTCTTCTTATATTTTGGCGACCTGTTGCATTTGAAAAAAACAAACGGTTAAGTATCTTTTGCTAACATTTATTTTGCAAATTTAATTAAAAAAACAACCAACAAAAAAACAGCCCAAACGAAAATTCGTTTGGGCTGTTTGTCTTTTCTTTGTTTGCAATTTGAAATCTTTTTAATCTTTCAAATTTTTGCCGTAAATTCTAAATATTTTGTTTAATTTTCCACCTGCTTTTTCGGTGTTGATGCGTGAAGCGACGTTGTCTTCCATAATTGTTCCTGCTTCAACGTATTGAATTTTTCGTTTTTTTGCATTGACGTAAAGTTGATGGTACAAAAGGAAATTTGCTCCCGTCTTTTGATATTTGGGGATTACGTATTGCAACATAATGCGCATTGATCGTATTTTGTTTTTGTAATACAACATTTTTATCAAAGACAAAGGATTTATGCTTCCTTTCATCTTTTTGAATACAAAATAAAAATTGGGGACTGCCATAACAAAACCGACAGGCTCGTTTGTGTCTTTCTTGCGAGCAATCAATATTAGGTCGCTCCACAAGAAATTGCGCCAACCCTTTACAATAGATTGCAATTGCTCAATTGACGGTACTTCTTGAAAAATAATGTCGTTGTGCGCCTTGCACATAATTTGGTGTATGTCGGCAATCTCGCGGTCAATTTTGGAAAAGTCGGCACAAAATATGTTCAAGTCGTACCTTTTAAGCAGTCGGTCTTTCAACCTTTCAACGTTGTCAAAATCAAAATCGTTATAGGTGCATTTGTAGGAAACGGTATCAAAATCCTTAGTAAAACCAAATTTTTCTAACAAATCGCCATAGTAACTTGGATTGTACGACGTCAAAAACATTGGCTCGTCACAAAAACCACATACTTGTATTCCCCTGCGATTGTCTTGGTCAAAAGGAAAATACGTTGCTTCAACGTGTTCTGCACCACGTTCTTTCAAGTGATTGCAAACTGCCGTAAGCAATGCGTTTGCCACAGTTTGCTCGTTGATACACTCAAAATGAGAAATGTAGCCACATTTGTCCAATTTAAGTTGGCGAGAGGGGGCAATGGTTGAAAGAGCGCGTGCCACCATTTTTCCATTTTGATACACACCAAAAGCACAATAGGTTTTATCGCATAAAACAAGTTTTATCAATGTTTTGTACAAATCACGTTTCATTTGTGGCACGAAAAATTTGTCCTTTTTATATAGATAAAAGGGCATTTGCACAAATTGTTTAAGTTGTTTTTTGGTTGTAAGTTTTGTTGCGTACATAATTAAAATGCGTGGAAAGTCGCCAGAGGATTTTCCACGCCTAATTTGTTAGTTGTTTTTTGCGTAAGATTTGATTGCTTGTGCAAGTTGGTCGGGACAAGAAGTAGATTTCATTCCACAGCAAATACCTTCAAGACGAGATACGGCTTCTTCTACGGACATACCTTCTACCAATTTTGCAATGCCTTGCAAGTTGCCGTGGCAACCACCAAAGAAACTTACGTTGTGCAATTTGCCATCCACCACTTCAAAACTGATTTCTCTGGCGCAAGTGCCTTTTGTTCTATACGTCATTTTTTGCTCCTTTGACAAAAAAAATTGTCTTTTTCTTTATTAAATTATAAAATATATTGCTTCATTTTGCAACTCTTTGAAAGGTTTTACAAAACAAAAGGGCAAGTGCAATGCACTTGCCCATATCGTTGAACTTTCTTAGATGTTGAGAAGTCTGAAGATTTTTTTGCTGAGAATCATGAAAATAAGGTCCAAAACCCAAATTAACCAACCACCAAAAATTCTGATGATGCCTGCAACAATTTTGCCTTCTTGAAAACGTGTAATGATACCACAAAGCCATGCTGTTACGGGAATGATTGCCAAAATCAAGCTTACAATCCAACTCAAACCAAAGTAATCACCTTTTTTTGCCATATTGAAAGTTACCTCCTTTTTGATATATTTATTATACAATAATCAAAAGGTTTTGTAAATACCTTTTTTTAATTATGTACTATATAAATATGTCATAACCCCATAAAAAGTTTGGTTGCAAAGGTCAAACATATACTGTTCTTCTTGCAACTTTTCTTCTTCTTCCGGATTGGACAAAAAGCCAAATTCAACGATGATGGACGGAGCGTCAATACATCTGCAAATGAAGAAATCTCCAGACAAGTGACTGTGGCTGTTTTGCGTGAAATTGTTAAGAAATTTTTGAATTATGGAGGCGAGTTTTGCAGACTCTTCATCTCCCTTTTGAAAGAAAACCTGCGGTCCTTGTCTTTTTGCCAAAGCGAATTTGTTCATATGTACCGAAAGGACGATGGTAGGCTTTGCCGATTGAATTATTGCTTTTCGCTTTTCCATGTCTCGCCGTTTGAAGCCTTTTGTTGCCAAGCCGTAAAGACCGTCTTGAGTTTTGCGAGTGTAAACAACTTCGGCGCCAACGCGAGCAAACATTGATCCAAGACATTGTGCATAAACAAGGTTCAAGTCGCTTTCTTTGACTTTGGTCTTTACGCCAACGACTCCACCATCTACGCCTCCGTGTCCGGCATCAATGACAATAACAAAATTTTTTAAAATCTGCTCGGTAGGAAATGCACCGTAAGAGACGGTTATTAATAAACAAATTTGTGCCAAAATGACAAAAACAAGCACCAATGCAACTGTTTTTTTACCTAAAATAATCATAAATTTGACTTATAAACTATTTTTCCTTACTATTACACAAATAACTTGCAAAAAACGGCAAATTTCGCCGACTTATGCACAAATATAGGTGTTTTTTATGCACTTATCCACAAAGTTATCCACAAGAACGTATGTTTGTGTGGATAAAGTGTTTCATAATGTTTCTCACAAAAGAGGCTCTTTGACAATGAAATATATGTTTTTTACAACTTTTTTATTACAAAAAACAACGGCCAAACAAAATTTGTTAGACCGTTGTTTTAATATTTTATTTAACTAAATTCATTTCGTCTTTTCCCACGACATAAAACTATTAACTAGTGACAAAATTGTTTGAACCAACAAAATACCGCAAATAGTAAAAATCATAGGGGCTTCGGCAGGGTTACCAAACATAACGATACCGTTGAAATAGTCACTTAACGAGCCGATGGAATCAATTATAAATAGCATCAATGACACCGAACCGCCGATGCTTGACACAATGGTAGTCCAATCCCATTTGAAAAATAAAGGCAATGCGTTTGCAACACAAGACGTGAGCAAAAGCATAAACACAATCCAATTGAATTTGTGGGCGCCTATTTCAAAAACAACGTACAAAACGGTTGCACTCAACGATACAAAAAGACAACAAAGGCTTGTAACTTGGTTTTTATTCAACTTCATTTTTTTGTTCTCCTTTGTTGATTTTGCTTATTACGTACAACGTGCCAAAGGCCACCGTCCCCAAGGCAAAGACAACGATTGTGCCGTACAAGGTGGCTTTCCACCAAGGGGTGGCGGGAACAATTTTCGTATTGGAACTTAGTCCGTTGATTACGCAACTGCGAGAGCAAGCATACAAATAATTTTTAACTGCACGTCGCAAACACAACAACATATAGCCATCGTCACTTTCGCTGATGTATTTGCTGATTGCAATGGCTGCTCGTCCACCATCATCCAAACAATAGGTGTCCGTTCCACTTGAAAGTGACGTCGTCAAGTGAGATTTGTAACCCGTGTTTTGTCCGCCTTGAATTGCGTCGCATTCGGTATGTCCCAAAAATCCCCACTCTTGTGCCAAAATACCAAAATTCAATTGAGATTTTGATGATGCCCATTCCAAACCCAAACGGTTGAAAGATTGCATAATTGACAAAGTTTTGCCAACACGAACGGCACCTTCAAAGGCTCGCAAAGAACCTTCTCTAAATGCTTGTTCGTTAAAAAACACCGAAATACCTTCACGGTTGTTTTCTTGGTCGTTACCCGCAAAGTGCTTGATACCTGCATGTACACCCTTTTCTTCCATTGCTTTTACTTGAGGAATACTTGCCAAATAAGAAAGATTTGGATCTTCGGAATAATACTCAAAGTTACGTCCACAAAACGGAGTGCGATGCAAGTTTCCACCCGGACACCAAACTTCCATAAAGCCCATATACAAGGCTTCTTCCGCCATCAATTTGCCACGAGATTGGTACAGTTCCACGTTAAAAGTGGAACAAAGCACCACTTCACCTGTATAGCAACAAGTTGAACGTGTGTCGCCGTATTTTTCGGGATAGTTGCCTGCCATATCGTTGGGGCCGACACCGTCAGGTCCGTCACCCGTGCCAAATTCCGGTTTGCCTATTGAAGTTACCGCACCCGTGCCATAATAACAGCTTATAAGAGAAACCATTTCGCTTGCAGTAAGCTGATTCAAAAACGTCTCCCACAAAGGATCGTCATAGTCAACGTCACGCATCATAACCAACGTCAAGCCGGAGTCTTTGGGCAAACCCATACGCATTTCCATCGCCGAAGGAGCATCGTCCGGTTTTACGTAGGTGTCACCGTCAAGTTGGTCTTGCATTTCAAGAGTACACTCTATCTCGGCAGGAGCAACAGGATAAGTGCCACTCCAATTGGAACGAGATAAATATGTATATTGGGTATCCGTCCAAAAGTTTACGTCACAATCGTCAAATTGATTGGTAACAACCACTCCGTTTTCGGCAGTTTTGTACGTTGTTTTGTCCAAAACGGGGTTGTTCCACGAAACAACCTTTTGGCTGTCGCCTGTTACAGCGTTTCCAAAACTGTCCACCATACCACTTGCGCCCTTTTCGGCAAGGACGTTGTTGAGTGCATCGTGGGCGTTGTCGCCAATGGCAAAATAGTATTGTCCTTGACTCAAAACGTAACCCTTTGCATTTACGTAATCGTAAGATGCCAACAAATACATATCAACGGTTATTGTAAGCGTTTGTTCTTGGTTGGGTTGCAACAAATCGGTTTTTGCAAATCCTGCAAGCTGAATTGCCGATTTTTCCACCTTGTTGGCTATTTCGTAGTCACCATAAGGCGTTTGCGCATAAAGTTGAACTACGTTTTTGCCTGCCGTTGAACCTGTGTTTTTGACAGTTACGTTTGCCGTTGCAACACCGTCGCGAACAACAACGCTATTTAGTTTTTGAGTAAAGGTTGTGTAAGACAAGCCGTAGCCAAATGGATAAACCACTTCTTTTGCATAATTCCAATTACCTTCAAAAGATGAGCCCACATCGGTTGATGCATTGTATCTATTGAGTATGCAATCTTCGTAACGTGTTTCGTAGTAGCGATAACCTATATAAATGCTTTCGGCTTGGAAAGCGTAATAGGAAATATCAAAATCGCTATCTTGCAAATTTGCGCTTACTTCGCTCAGATTGCTCCAAGTTTGATTGTTGCAACTGTTGTTTACACATGCAGGTGCAGACATTGAGTTTGTCGCATAAGTATCCACCAAACGACCGGAAGGAGAAACTTCTCCCACCAAAATATCAATTACACCTTCAAAACCTTTCATGCCGGGATTGCCAATCCACAAACAAGCATCTACTTCGTATTCGTCCAACCATCCCAATTCCATTGCCCAAGGGCTGTTGAGAAGCACGATTGTCTTGGAAAAAACACCACTATCTTTAATCATTTGCAAAAGGTCTTTTTCGGCTTGGTGCAAGGCAAGTTGGCTGATACCTTCACTGTCGCACATTTCTAGCTCTATACCTTCGCCACCTTCACGAGCAAACATAACGACGGCAACGTCGTTGAATTGCGTTTGCCAAGAGGCTCTTAAATTTGACGTATAGAAATCTATTGTTTCTTCGCCTAATTCGTGAGTGCGATTGATACGTCTTGTGGAACTGTTTTTGTAGGCATTGTACAACGTATCGTTTATTTCAAAGCTGTGTTGCGCAAATGCTTCGTACAAGTCGGTGCAATATGGTGCTTTTGTGTTGTCGTGTCCGTAAGCGGAATTGCTTCCTGCACTGTGCGCTTTGAACATTGCTTGTGCAACGGCATGACCAAACAAAGTGATGCTGTTTTCATCACTCTCCAAAGGTAAAGCAGAATTGTCGTTTTTAAGCAAAACTGCGCCTTCTTGCATTTCAGTAACGTTTTGCTCGTAGGTGTCGGCAATTAACTTTTGCAAATTTTCAGCATTTAAATCGCCGTAATCGCTTTTGTAGTATTGCGTGTCGCCCACTTCACCCGTCGTTATGATTTTGCTTGATTGAGTATGCAAAAAAGTATTTATTGGTTTTTCGTAATCTAGCGCAACTGAAGTGCCAAACACAAACAGCACCAATAAAACGGCACACAAAGACGTAAAACCACGATACAAACTTGTCTTTTTCAAAAGCGTTCTCCCTTTTGTTATTGTAAAGAAATTTTAACACAGCGCAAACGTAAAATCAAGACGTTTTTCATTTGCGACAAAAAAAAAGACCACAGCTTTTTTGCTGTGGTCAAAATGTTTTTGTTAGATTAAACGCAATTTGGTTCCCACCACGACTCCGTCAACCTTTACGTAGCTTTTGGAAACTCCGTCATAGCCGACAACAATTTCGTGACCGTCAACCGTTGCGTGCAAAGCGTGAGCCGTTTCCATAAGCATTTCAATTTCATCATAGACGTTGCCATCAATTACCAATTCGTTGGTGCGCTTTACTCTTCTGTAGCAAACGGCGTGTCCGTGCACATCCGTTTCCAACAACGTTCTGCTTTTTACAGTCGTGTCGGCAACACGCAAAATGGCGCTGTTTTCTGCAAAGGGGTTTCCTTGGGCTTGGCTTGAACCATCTGTGTACAAAACTGCACTTTCGCCTTCTTGCACTTTGACGCTTTCGCTTTCTTGCACTTCGGCACGTTCGCGCAAGGCAATTTGAACCTTTTGCGCTTCGTTTATACCCATAATCAAGGAAACGATTACCCAACCATGGAAAAGAATATCAAGCAAAGAGTCCAAGGCAATTCCGTACAAAATAAACATTGCTACCGTGTCAATGATGAAAAGTACCAATGCGGCAATCATAAAACCTCTTTTGTTTTTGGACAAAAGCCAAACAACAAAGTAAACTGCGACAAAAATCAACGCAACTACTGCAAAACCGACTATTGCGGAAGGGTCCAACAATTCCGATTGAGGAATACCCAATTCTGTGTAGTAGTAGTCAGGCAACAAACCGCAATACAATGCTCCAGAAAATGCAATGAAATACGGAACGGTTGCCGAGAACAAAAAGTAGGTGTCGTTACCAAGCGATGCCATAACAATGTTTACCAAAGTAAAAAGAACAACTGCCAACAAAGAAAAATATGCACTTTTGTATTTGGGGGAATGGTCCACAAGTGCCACGTTTTTATTGATACTCATATTAAGTCTCCTTAGTTACGTAATATAAAGATTATACTTTATTTAGTCTCTTTTGTAAATACTTTTTTGTTAGCTGTTGAATTTAAGCATAACAAAAAAACGTTACCTTTTTATATGTACAAGTTGTTTTAACAATTTTTCAACTAACTTTTGATTTTTTTAATTTAATATATTAAATTGCATCTTTGTCTTGTGTTTGTTCTTTTGGTACAACGATAGGGGGAATTTTGTTTGTAGAAACAAACAAAATTAAGGCAAGGTTAAGAACAAAGAAAGAAATTACTCCTGCAACGTAACAGGCGAGCATGACGTATAAACCATAAGACATATAATTTAAAATTACATCTCCTATGTTTAATTGCAAAATGGCATAGCAAATTACGTTTGCGACAAGCAAGCCTACCACAACAATTTTGTTTTTTAATCCCTTAAATGCAAATATTGTAATCACAGAATACAAAATGAAAGGAATTAACTGCTCTTTGATGGCTTCAATGAAAAGGCTTGGAAAAATCAAGTCGAGCTCTACAAATCCAAATAAAAAGGGCAAATCCA
>JAGBWW010000084.1 GCA_017629595.1 Clostridia bacterium
GGTGATGCTCCTTTGCACAAAAGTGCAAGTAGGTCTTTAGACCTAATTAGAATATATTCTACTATATATTTGTATCTATGTCAATAATTGTCAAAATTAGGGGGTATTTTTTATGTGATTGAAAACAACAAAAAAAGGAGAGCTGTGTTAGCTCTCCTTTTTTTGTAATTACAAAAATATTATATCAAAAAAAACATTCCCACTTGAAAAAATTGGAAATATTTGGAATAATCTTGATAACTTAATTTTATTATGATAGGCGGGATTATGTTAAATAAAGTTAAATCAGTAGTAATAGGCCACGCAGGTGCTGATGCTCTTGGCAAAATGGGCTCAAACAACGCTGGAGCTGTAAACTTGGGAGGCGGTGGCATGAGTTTTAACCCCGCTTCAATGATGGCAAGCATGGCAGTTGGCAACGTTGTAGGACGAAATATTGCATCTACAATGAACGATGCTCTTGCTGGTGGTGGCACGATTGCAACTCCTCCGCCCATCCCCACAATTAAATATTTCGTTGCCCAAAATGGAAAACCTACAGGACCTTTTGAACTGTCAAAACTTGCAAAAATGATTTCTTCAGGCGAACTTTTGCCCGACTCCTTGGTTTGGAAACAAGGTATGTCAAGTTGGGAAAAGGCAAATTCGGTAGATGACCTTAAAGGTTTGTTTCCCCCGCCCATTGTCTAATTGAAAAAACATGAAAAAACGAGCAATTCATTTGCTCGTTTTTTTGTTATATAAACCATTGGACACTCATAAAGTTTGGAGTATTTAGCAAACTTTTTGTAAATGCAAAACAGAAAAATCAATACCTGCAATAATTTTATATAAAAACTTGAAATTGGGGGGAAAGAGTGGTATAATATTGTTTAATCTTAAAATCTCGAGAGGGTTTTGTTATGAAAATCATTATCGTTGGGTGTGGCAGAGTTGGGCAAACTCTTGCCGAAAAACTTAATAGCGATGGCAACGACGTAACGGTGATTGACTTGGATGCATCCAAAGTGCACGAAATCACCGCAAAGTGCGACGTAATGGGATTGGTAGGCAATGGCGCAACCCACACCATTTTGCGTGAGGCCGGTATCAACAACACCGATTTGTTTATTGCCGTAACCAACTCGGACGAACTTAACCTTTTGTGCTGTGTAATTGCAAAAAAAGAAAGCGCAGCCAACACCATTGCTCGTTTGAAAAATCCCGAATACAGCGAAGTCGCCCCTTACCTTACGGAAGAATTGGGCTTGGCAATGGTTATCAACCCCGAATACGCTGCGGCAGAAGAAATTGCACGCGTTTTGCGTTTCCCTACGGCAATTCAAATTGAACCTTTTGCAAAAGGCAAAGTGGAACTTATTAAATTCCGTCTTGCAAAAGACAGCCAACTTGCCAATATGTCGGTAAAAGACCTTGCTTCAAAATACAAGGCGGACGTTTTGGTGTGCACAATTGAACGTGGCGAACAATCTTTTATTGCAAACGGTGATTTCGTCTTCCAAGAAAAGGACGTCGTTTCCATTGTTGCAACACACAAAGAGGCAAGTGCATTTTTCAAAAAAATCAACCACAAAGGTCGCTCCATCAAAAATGCTTTGATTGCAGGTGGCGGAGCAATTGCACACTACCTCTGCTCCATTTTGGAACGCTCGGGCATTGCTTTGAAAGTTATTGACAAGGACAGAAAGGTTTGCGAAGATCTTTCTGCACAATGGGACAAAGTAAACGTCATTTGTGGCAACGCTTCCAACAACGATCTTATCTTGGAAGAAGGGCTTGACACTGCCGAAGCATTTGTTTCACTTCTTCCCTTGGACGAAGAAAACATTTTGCTTTCTCTCTTTGCAAAAGAAGTCAGCAACGGAAAGATTATCACAAAAATCAAAAGAACCGACTATGACAACGTAATTTCCAGATTGGATCTTGACACCATCATTTGTCCAAAAAATATCACTGCAGACACCATTTTGCGTTTCGTTCGCGCAACAAACAACGCAAAAGGTAGCAATATCGAAACAATGTACAACATTATTCAAGACGAAGTCGAGGCTTTGGAATTTGTCGTAAAAGACAATTCGCCCATTGCAGGTATTCCTTTGTATCAACTTAAATTCAAAAACGACGTCTTGATTGCTTCAATTTTTAGAAACGGAGAGGTTATCGTTCCTCGTGGCAACGACGTAATTCAACCTGGTGATGCTGTCATCATCGTCACCAAACAACTCGGATTGCACGACCTGTCCGACATTTTGAGGTAATTTTATGAATTTTTCCATCGTCATACGCACTTTGGGTTTTTTAATTCTGTTTGAAGCATTGTTTTTGCTCGTTCCGTTGATAACGGCGACAATCTTTTGGGAATCGGCTTTCTTTGCCTATTTGATAACCATCGGCATTTGCTTGGCAGTGGGCTTTTTGTGCACACTAATCAAACCCAAAGATTTAAATATCTACTCCAA
>JAGBWW010000085.1 GCA_017629595.1 Clostridia bacterium
GACAATTCGGGATTGTCAATTGCAATGTAAGGTGCCATTGCATAAGAGAAAGGTTTGATAAATGCAGGGATAATCAACAAGGACCAAAGTGCAATGTACAAACCGGACAAAAAGCTTACTACAAAGGCTCTTCCAAATTGTCTAAAACCTGCAAAGACGTCGCCTGCTTCGGGTGCGATATCTTGATATACTTTTTGTGCGACCAAAATCAAAGAAAAGGACAAAGGACCGGACAACAACAAGGAGACGATGCCAACCGTGTATTGAATGGTTATCGTACCAGCTGTTGGATCTTGTATTTCCGAGGGTACGGAGAACAAAGAATCCACAAAGCTTGCTGCCGCTGTAATTGCCATATAAATCAACGTGATAACAACCAACTTGCTCATAAATTTTTTGCAAAGTTCACTTGCCTTGTGTCTATAAGCCGATGCCGTAATAGGGGTTTCAAAAAAATCTCTCATATTACTCCTCCTTAATATAATAAAAAAAGATTACGTTTATTATACAATGTTTTTATTTTAAATGGTAGTAGTTTAATTAAAATTTTTAACCTTTTTTCTTATTTTTGAAATGTTTTATCAATGCAATTGCAACGAAAATCACCGTTATGACAATTGCAGAAACGGAAAAGCCGGAAAAGTCCAACATAATGTCGTCCATTGAGCCGTATCTGCCGGGAACGTAAAGTTGAATAATCTCCGTCAATGTGGCCACGCCAAAGCCAAGCACAAAGTTCAAAGGAACGGAGAAAAACATTTTCTTTTTGCCAAAGAACAAAAGCCAAGTAAGAGTGGAAGCAATGCCCAGCACTAAAAATGCACCAAAGTGACCGATGCCCTTGCGCACCTGATAGAAAAATTTGGTCAAATCGGTTATTGTGTCTTGACGTTTGACAGTCAATTCAATTTGGATTGTCAAAGGAGGCAAAAATCCGTCGTCAACCACCGCCGTGATGATGGTCTTGCCTGCTTTTTGTGGAGTGATCGTTCCGTCTTGACCAATTGTTGCCACCGTTTCGTCACTGCTGGAATAGGTTACGTTGTCAAAAGTGGTGTTGTCGGAAAAGTTAAGTACAAGTTTTGTGCTATTGCCGTTTCTAATGGAAAAACTGCCATCGTTTTCTTTTACGTCTTCGCCCGTCAATTCAAAGGGAGTTTCGTCCAGTTCAATCACGTTGTTTACGACGACGTCAATTTGTTTAGACAAACCACTTGCGTTGTCACGGATGGTCAGAGTGCAACTTCCGGGGGAAAGCAACACAATCTGTCCGTTTGCCTGAATTTCCAATACGTCGCCACTTGCAGAATATCTAATTTGATAAAAGGTTGTTTCGTCGTCAACAATTTCGC
Source organism: Clostridia bacterium (assembly GCA_017629595.1). GTDB lineage: Bacteria > Bacillota > Clostridia > Christensenellales > CAG-314 > RGIG2220. Next base: position 1,353 of record JAGBWW010000085.1, read on the forward strand.
AAATGAAGTACGTTTTGTCCATCGTCAAATAATATTTGCCGTTTGTGATTGTCAAAACTTCGCCACTTTCTTCAACCACTTGGCAATCAAACGATTGCGTGTAAAGGTGTTGAACGGAAAGGGTTATTGTTTTCGTCAAGTTTGTCAAAGCCTTGCCACCAATAACGGGTGTTACGGAAATTGTTGCTTGCCCTTGGTCAATTGCTGAAATGGTGATGGTTGTTGCCGATTGTGAAACACCAACTATGTTGGTTGCATCTACCAAATAAGTTTGGTTGGAATGTTGTTGTGTCAAAATTGTAATGGTGCAAGTTTCTCCAACAAAAAGCGAATTGCTGTTTGAAACAATTTCAAAAGAATTCAAGCAAGTCAACGTGACTTCTTGGGAAATTCCCGATGCTTCGTGGATAACCGACAATTTATATTGACCGGGGACAAGGGGCGCAAAGGTTGTGCCGTCCATTTCCCCTGCCATGTCATTCAAAAGGAAAAATGTCAAAGAGACGTTGCTCGGTGTTTGAGGACGCCAAGCCGTCGCAACGAAAAGTTCACTCAAATCGTATTCCGTTCCACAATACAAAGTTTGTGACGTTGCCGAAAGAGAAAAGGCCGTTGTCGTTGTATCTGCTTTTACAAATACCTCAACGGGCAAGGTAAATTCTTTTCCGTTTACGGTTACGATGATTGTGGTTGCACCTTGTGCCACCCCCGTTACCTTGCCGTCGCTATCAACCGTTGCAATGGACGGATTGACGCTTGTGTAGGTTACGGTGGGTTTTTTTGCATAAGAGGGATATTTATTTATGTTTACCGAAACCGTTTCCCCGACGTAAACGTCAGATTTAAGTGTTACCGTCGTACGGTTTACGTCAACTTCAGGAGGAGTGACCACCGTTACCGTCAATTGATAACTTACGTCTTGATAGGTAGTGGAAGTGATTGTGATTGTTGCGCTTCCCACACTTTTTGCAACAAGGCGTTTTCCACTTATTTCAATTACGCTGGTGTTGGAAGAAGAAAGTGAATAACCTTTGAAAGTTGCGTTTTGAGGTATAAAGCCAACGGAAAGGGTTGCGCTTTGACCAACGCAAATGGAAGGAGCCGTTGCTGTAAAACCTTGCAAAACTATTTCTGAGCTGTTTTGCACAACTACCTTCAAAGTGGAATAAAGCGTTCCGTTTTGCGTAAGGTGGCTTACAACGACGTCAACAACTTGCCCATTACTTTTCTTTTTAGCTGTTACAACACCGTCGGGAGTTATCGAAACAAAATCATTTTGCTCACAACTGAAATATAAGTTTTGGTCCGTGGTATTTCTAGGGAAAAACTCGCACGAAACAAGGTATTCTTGGTTTTGTTCCAAAACGTACACGTCGCCTTCCTTTGTGGCGTCAAGGGTTGCTTCAATGGATTGAGCAAACACTTGGTTGACGGTTACCGTCATTTGAGTTGCCACGTCGGGAAATTGCGTGTTGTAGATGGAAAGTGTAACCGTTCCTGCCGACAAAAATTGCACCAAGCCTTCGCCGTTGACAACTGCTACGGTACTGTCGCTTGTGGAATAGGACAATTGTTTATAGGTTGCGTTTTCCGGATAGGTTACAACGTCCAACTTAAAGGTGTCGCCCACGTCACAAGTTGAAATGGAGTTTTCAATTTCAAGATATTCGGGGTTTATGAGCTGTGTTTGGTCGCCACGCAAAGCGTTTATGATGTCGGCAAGCGTTCCGCCTACGGCGTTACTTTGTTGGCTGGAATTTTTTCCGTCCATACACGCTTCAAACACCAAAACTGCCACACAAAGTATGTAGCAAATCAAACAAACGTATTTGAAAATGGTCAACTTTTTATTTTTTGTAAGCATCAAAATTATCTCTCTGGCATATAGTAAAAACATTATAAATTAAATATCAAAAACTAGCAATAGCAAATTTGAAAAAATACCAATTTTGCAAAAGGAAGCACAAAACAAGCAACGTTTTCATAAAATTGATATAGAAACCTTCTTACATATTTTAAGGAGGTGAAAAAATGTTTAACTTTGATTATTACGACTGTCAAAGACGACGTGTAAGACAAAACTGTGGTTGCACAAGAAGACGTGTAGATTATTACGTCAACGTGAACCAACGTCGCGAAATAGAAACTTGTCAAAGAACGGGTGACGCCGTGTCCTTAAACGCCTATGGCGTGACGGTTGCATCAGGAGCAATGGTACCTATTATGCAAACTGTTGCAACACAAGGCACGACTATTGACGTGGCAGGTACGACTGCAACGGTACGCCAAGGTGCATATCTAATCACGTTTGGTGGCAATGCCGAAAGTGGTGACGTTGACTTGGCATTGTTTGCCAACGGCATCACGCTGGTGGACGAAGTTGCAACTCAATCTGCCGGTGATTTGACGAGCGCAAGCAGAACGATTTTGTACAATGCAACGGCAACCACGACCTTTGCACTCAACAACAATTCGGACGGCGAAACGGTGTTTACCAACGTTGGCTTGACAATCGTTCGTTTAAGTTAAATAACTTTTGTGGCACAAATCAAAATTGTGGTTTGTGCCACACTTTTTGTGAAAATTGAACAAAACGTCAAAAAACGACGTAAAAAAGCACAAAAAATCATTAAAATCCACCTTAAAGTGACAACATATACTTGACAAAGCCTTTTTCAAATGGTACTATATCTTGGCTGACGCGGGATGGAGCAGCGGCAGCTCGTTGGGCTCATAACCCAGAGGTCGGGGGTTCAAATCCCTCTCCCGCAACCAGAAAAAAGCACACATTTGTCTACCAAGACAATGTGTGCTTTTTTAACTAAATCCGTCCTTTCGGACGGGATAAATCCCACTTGCGTGGGATGAAATCACTTCGTGATGAAATCCGAGTTCGTCGGGATAATTAGGACGGATTTAATTTCATCTGAA
>JAGBWW010000086.1 GCA_017629595.1 Clostridia bacterium
GTAACTAATTAAACCATCCCCAAAGGAGAGCTAACCCCAGCTCTCCTTTTTTGTTGTTTACAATCACAAAAAAATACTGCCCTAATTTTGACAATTATTGACATAGATACAAATATATAGTAAAATATATTTTAATTAGGTCTAAAGACCTACTTTTATTCTTGTATGGTGCGGACGACAGGACTTGTAAGGAGCAGCGCGACGGAATAGTGAGCAAATTTATTTTGCGAACGTCACGTTATTTCATACTCCTGTCGTATAAACGCAATGGGCGACAAGTAAAAAAGGAAGAAATAAAAAAGGAGCAAACAAGATTGTTTGCTCTTTTTTATTGCGACATAAAAACGCAGTCGCCCATATGGTGCGGACGACAGGACTTGAACCTGCACACCTTTTACAGTATAAGCGTCTGAAACTTACGTGTCTGCCATTTCACCACATCCGCGCATAGTACGTAAATAGTACAACAAATTGCAAATCTTTGCAACATAATTGTCAAAAATGATTTAAGTTTTACTTTTTTGCTATTTTTTCGGCATGGTCAACAGCGCCTTGTGCAAAGCATTTTCTATCAAAGACTTTATGCGTGACGGTTATGCTTTCCCAATCGTTTTCAAATATTGCCACGTGTTCGCCAACGTGGTTGGCAAGACGCAAACTCAAAATTTCGTTGTAGTCAACGTCCATACTTTTTGCCAAAACTTTTGCGCTTCCGCTTGGTTTGTCCTTTTTGTCAATTTTATGAATTTCCAACAATTGTTTGTCCCAACCAATTAAAGTGGTGCAAGCCGTTTCAACAAGGGTGCAAAGGGTGTCAAAGCCCACGCTGAAATTTGCTTTTTTTACAACCGAAACGCTTTCTCCAAGCTTTTCCAACAATGACAATTCTTCGTCAGTTTGTCCCGTTGTGCCACAAACCAATGGAACGTGATGCTTTTGGCACAAATAAACCACCTTTTCAGTTGCTTTTGGCGAAGAAAAATCTATCGCCACTTGGCAATCGCCGTCCATATCGTCTGTATCTTTCTCAATGGGGCAAACGGCGTGTCCACGCTCTTTCAACGTTTCCAAAACGGCGCGTCCCATTTTTCCGTTTGCGCCAAACACAGCTACTTTCAAAATCCAATCTCCTTAAACAATTTGTCCACTTTTTTTCGGTTTTGTGCGGTTGCTTTGGACAGTGGTGTACGACACTCGTCGCTTACAAACACGTCCAATCTTTTCAACATATATTTTATAACCACCGGATTGGTTTCACAAAACGCCACTTCGCACGCTTTTTGCCAAGCCAAAATTGTTTTGCCTTGCCAAAGTTCCTTTGCCCAACGTGGAAACGAATTGCAAAGTGCCGAGATCATGCCCTTTGCGCCAATGCTTTTGAAAATGCTCGTCAATTCGTCCACACCGCCCAAAAGGTCAAAATTTTTCAGCCTTGTGTATTCCATTGCACGCACCAAGTCGCCACTTGCCTCTTTAATTCCCACGATATTTGGGCGTTTTGCCAACTCTTTTACAATACTTGGTGAAATGTCAAAACTTGTTCGTGTCGGTACGTTGTACAAATATAACTTAATTCCTTCGTTTGCCAAGGTCAAAAAGTGTTCAATCACTCCCTCGTGCGTGCCTTTTGAAAAGTACGGCCCAACAACCACAACGCCGTCCAAATTGTACTTACAAACCAACTCCATTTGTTTTAGACACTCCCACGTTGACGGACTTTCCACACCCAACAAAACGTGTTCAAAGGCGCTATCTTTTACACACCGTACAACGTCGTCTTTTTCACGTTCAGTCAAAAGTGGTGCTTCACCCGTTGTGCCACAAACCAAAAAGTTGTTCACTCCGTTATCTTTTTGATAATTTACCAATCGCACCAAACTGTCAAAATGCACTTGATTATTCAAAAAAGGCGTTGCAAGTGCGCAAGTTATACCATCAAACATATAGTTTCTCCAACAATTTTAATATTTCCAACGCGTTGTAACTTGCTCCACGCCACAGGTTGTCGGCAACGCAAAAACACGTAAGCCGTTTGCCTTGCTTTTTGAGTCTGCCAACAAAAACGTAAGGAGTTTCCACGGCAATTATGGGCATTGGGCAGTCGTCCAAAATGATGGTGGGACAACGTCTCAACAATTCCTTTGCTTGGTTCAAGTCAAAATCTTTGTCAAAGTCAATTGCAAGGGCAACTCCGTGACAGTTGCTCACAGGCACTCTCACAGCCAACGATTCCACCTTAAGTTTGGGTTTTTTCAATATTTTGCGACATTCGTTTTGCACCTTTTCCTCTTCGGTGGAATTTCCGTTTGGCAAAATTTTGCCAATTAAAGGGAAAAAATTGTTTGCAATTTCGTGAGGCAATCCTATTGTTTGCCCCTCGCCTCGTGCAAATATTAAATCCTCCAAGGCATCTTTGCCACCGCCCGACACCGCTTGATAGGTGCTTGCAAACACTCGTTTAATATCCAAACTTTTCAACGCGTTCAAAACGTAAACTATTTGTATGGTGGTGCAGTTTGGATTGGCAACAATTTTATTCAATCGCGAAAGGGTGTCGCCGTTTATTTCCGGCACAACCAACGGCACGTCCTTTTCAAGACGAAAAGCCGACGAATTATCTATTGAAACGCAACCCAATTTTGCCAATTTGGGAATATATTGCCTTGATACGGCCTCGGGAGTTAAAAATACGCAAAAATCTGGTTGCACGACAAGCAAATCGTCCATACTCAGTTGACTTGATTTACGACCAAAACAAAGTGTTTCGTAAGGTAAAGTGGTGGCAAGTTTCAAAAACGTTTGCCCAACAAGACCACTGCTTCCAACAACACCCAACAATTTTCTCTTCATAACGACAATATTGTATGCTGACTTCAAAACTTTTTTGTGTATGGTGGGTGTTTTAGTTTGAAATATCTTAAAAGTGTGTTACAATAAAACAAATTGTGGAGATAAAAAATGGTAGATTACAAACTTATCAAATTAGAAAATGAAAGAAGCACGCACTTGACAAAACGTCTCAACCGTTTGTCCTTGTGGCAATTTTTCAAAGTGTTGTACCGTGACAGCATGGGCAGAATGCTTTTGACAAACTTTTTGCTTTTGCTCGCACTTACCCCATTGGCAGTTGCAGTAATTTATTTTTACGTTCAAATCAACAACGCTCAATATGCATTGCCCTATTACAATACGTTGGGTGCAGGAAACGGCATTTGGATTGGCGTATATGAACATTTTGATGCACTTCAAACGGCATACGTTGATCAATGTTTGACGTGGTGCTTGTTGGCATTTTTGGGAATAAGCATCATTTTGTCCGGTGGCTTTGCAGTTGTTCGTGATTCTTTCTGGACAGGCAAAATCAAAATTAGAGCCTTCTTTGGCGGACTTAAAGCAAACGTTTTGTACGCACTTGCAACAAGCGCAATCATCGGTGGCGCTCTTTACGGCATCGTCGTCTTTTGCTTGAAATGCACCCTTCCCACGTGGGCAGTTATCGTTTTGGCAATTTTGATGTCCCTTGTTTTGTTGTTGGTTGCTTGTTTCTTGTTCATTTTGTGTTCGGTTTCCGTCACTTACAAACAATCTCTCAAACAAAACGTTAAAGATAGTTTTAGACTTTTGTGGCTCAACCCCATCCCCAACCTTATTCACGAAACACTTATGTTGTTGCCAATCCCCGTAATTTTCTGGGCAGCAACGGCAGGTCAACTTTTGATGTTCGTCGTTTATATGTTTGTGTTCTTCATTGGAGCATTCTACTTTGCTTTCGTATGGCAAACACACATGATGAAAACGTTTGCATTGTTCCATCCTGTTGCAGGCGCAGACAAAAAATAACAAAAAACAAGGCGACCGCACAAACTTGTCGGTCGCTTTTTAGGTGATACTATGAAATGTGAAATCGTAAAAGCACTTTTGGAAAATCAAATTGCAGTTTACGCAGTAAAAACCGATTCTTTAGTTAATTCGGCAATCAAAAAACACAATCTTTCCCCAGTTGCAGCAGCAGCATTGGGAAGAATGTTGACCGTTACTGCTTTGATGGGCGCCTCCTTAAAAAACACAAGCGACTATCTCACAGCCACCTTAAAAGGTGACGGCGAATTGGGTTCGTTGGTATGTTGTGCAGACGGCAGAGGACTTGTAAAAGGTTACGTTGACAATCCCAACGTCGGTCACGAAATAAAAGACGACGGTCACTTGAACGTAGGCCTTGCCGTTGGCAAAAACGGAACGCTCACCGTAATTAAAAACATTGGCTTAAAAACTCCTTACGTTGGCACAAGCAAACTTGTTTCAGGCGAAATTGCCGAAGATTTTGCGCAATATTTTGTTGTCAGCGAACAACAACCCTGCTCGGTTGCTTTGGGTGTAAAACTTCAAAAAGGCAAATGTATCTCTGCCGGTGGTGTAATCGTTCAAGTGTTGCCCAACTGTGACCCAGCCCTTTTGTTTGACGTGGAAACGGTTTGCTATGCAATGGACGAAATCTCCTATCAGTTTGAAAGTCAAGATGCAAAACAAGTCATTGAAAGATTTTTCTCTCAACTTGGCCACTTGGAATTTGAACCTTCAAGATATTGCTCGTACCGTTGTGACTGCACGACAAGACGTATTGAACGTTTAATTTTGACCTTAGGTTTGGAAGACGCATTGGACGTTGTGGAAAAAATCGGTTATTTGGAAGTAGGCTGTCACTTCTGTGGCAAAAAATATCGCTACGACAAAGACCAAATTATTGAACTTTTCCAAAACGCAAAAAAGTAAATTAAGTACAAAGTCAAAATCCTCCCACTTTTTGTGGGAGGATTTTTTTGTTGGTTTTAGTGCAAGATATATAGTTTTTAACCATTGCCAAATCCGTTTGAAAAGGGCGAAAAGGGGCTATGCTCAAAACTTTGTAGTAAAAAAGAAGAAAGCGTAAATTTTTAAAGTTTTCTCTTTCATTTATTGTTTTTTAGTTTAGACTCTTTCCTTTTGCATCCCATCGCCCTTTTGAGGGCTTTCTTAGTTTTTTAATGGTTAAAAGTTTGCAAATTAAAGTTAGACTTATCGCCACCGAAAGGACGGATACGGCTGGATAACAAACTTTTACGATGTTATCAAATCCAACGTTGCTCAAAAGCCACCCAACGCCAAACACTATTAAGACGGCAATACTTTTGTTTTGTACTTTCTTTTCTACCCTTTCAACAAGTGGCAAGGCGTTTGCCCAAAGGGTGGAAACAATTGCCAAAAACACAACCACCACACCAAACCAATACAAAAAAGGTTGGTGCTTTACCAACTGCAAAGTGGGAATGAGCAAACTTGATTCATCCAAAATGGACAACAACATTGCCGACATACTTGCCAAAATAACTGCCGAAACAACGGCTGAAATCACTGCTTGTTTTTTCGTCATATCTTTTGCTTGATTGCATATTGCCCCAATGGAGCAAACCACGTTGAAACTTGCATACATGCCCACCGAATTCATTGTTGAAAAAATAGAAGAAGTTGCAAAAGTTTGCCTTTTTGCCGTAAACAAAAGAATGGTAAAAAACACGATGAAAACCGTGGTAACTTTACACAAAATAGTTGCAATTTTTTGACTTTTAAAGCAAAACAAAAGGGCGACCAAAAATGCCGTAACAATACCGAAAAACGGTGTGGAAATATTGAAACACATACACAAAACGTCGTTGCCACCAGCAAGCATTGATGCCGTCATCACAAGGGAAACCGCCACCAAAAAAACGTCGTAACAAAAGTCAAGCTTGCCCAAAATATTGCTTGAAAGAGTTTTTGCATCAAAGGAATTTGTTGAAATTGACAAAAACAAAATTGCCAAAAACAACAAAGAAAAGGCAACGATCAACCCCACGAAAACAAGTGGTGCAAAACTTTTTCCAAAGAAGACGATTAGTTCTTTTCCCGTTGCAAAACCTGCTCCAACAACACTTGCAACAAACACCGAAACGGAAGAAAACACTTTTTTCATATTGTTCCTATTATATGACGAGCGTCGTGCAAATTGGACAAATTGCAAAATTGATACAGCCAACATCTTTTTTTAATTTGCTCAATAAAGTTGCAAAGCAACATGAAAACGGGGCAAAACATATCGTCTGCCCCGTTCAATAATATACTATGACAAACATAGTATATGTTTTCCAGCATTATTGGTCAAATTTTACACTTTTTTCCAACAGTGCAACGCTTCCGTACATCAAGCCTGCAAGCAAACACAACACTATTGTGCAGGTCATCACAAGGTCCAATCTAAACACTTGCGAGCCATACACAATTAAATAGCCCAAGCCTTCTTTGGATACCAAATATTCGCCCGTTATCGTTCCTACCCAACTCATACCTACGTTGATTTTTAACGTTGCCAAAAGGTTTGGTATGTTGGCGGGAAAAACCAACTTAAAAAATATTTGCGCTTTGTTGGCTTTAAAGGTGCGCATCAGCAAAATTTTGCTTGGTTCGGTTTGGCAAAAGCCCACCAACATATTGAGTGCAGTAATCACCACGCTTATCAAAACGGCCATTGTAACGATGGCAGCTTTGCCTGTTCCTGCCCAAATTATTATGAGTGGTCCCAAGGCAATTTTGGGCAAACTGTTAAGCACCACCAAATAGGGTTCAAACACCCTTTTAACCATGTCGTTCCACCACAAAATTATGGCAATAAGCATACCCAAAACGGTACCTATAAAAAAGCCTAAAATGGTCTCCCAAGTAGATGCCCAAACGTGTTTAATTAGGTCGCCTTGACTAAACAAATCAGTCAACGTTTTCCACACTCTAGAGGGCGACGAAAAGATAAATCCGTCCACCCATCCTAGGTGAGTTGCCAATTCCCAAACGCCCAAAAACACCAACAAAAAGGCGACTTGCAAAAGATGTACGACAATTTTTGTTGTCCTTTGTTTTTTCAAATAAGCCAAGTGCATTGGCGAAAATTCGTTAAAGTTCATCATCTGCTCCGTTTAGACATTTGTAAATTTCTTCAAAGTATTTTCCAAACTCTTCACTTTCTCTGCGTTTAAGTGGTGTGGTGTATTCTTGCAAATTGCATTGAAACACCTTTTTCACTTTAGCAGGTCGTTTGGAAAGCACGTAAATTTTGTCGGCAACCGAAATTGCTTCGGAAATGTCGTGAGTTACCAAGACGGTAGTTTTGTTTTCGCGACGGATAATGGAATAGACGTCGTCGCACACTTCAAGGCGAGTTTGAAAGTCCAATGCCGAAAAAGGTTCGTCCAACAACAGCAAATCGGGGTTGGTCGCCAACGTGCGAATAAGGGCAACCCGTTGACGCATACCACCGGAAATTTGGCTGGGCAAATGTTTTTTGAAATCGCCCAATCCATATTTTTCCAAAAGGTCCGAGGCGTATTTTTTTGTTTCGTAGTTTAGATTTTTTGTTACTTCCAGTCCAAGCAAGACGTTTTTTTCCACTGTGCGCCAAGGAAACAAGTGGTCTTGTTGCAACATATAGCCAACAGCGTGTTTTTTGTTGCTAGAAAGCAAAATGCTCCCCGTGGTTGGCTCAATCAACTTGGCAATAAGCGAAAGAAGGGTGGTTTTGCCACAACCAGATGGACCGATTATGGCAACAAATTCACCTTCTTTTACGGCCAGCGACAAGTTTTCCACGGCAACGGTTTGAGCCGTTTTCGTGTAAAAAACTTTCGTTACGCCTTGCATTTTCAAAATGTCGTTTTTCATAGGTAAAACCCCTTTTGTTTTAAGAGTTTTTCAAAATGGCAAAGTTTTACGTCAGCTTGTTGGCGATGGAATTGTCAACTATATCAAAGAAACTTGCTCTTGTTGTCAATTCGCCTGCGTTTTCCATTATGTCTTGCAACCGTTCAAAGGTACTTTGAAGCATTGCAGGACTTCTCATCCAAACGTCACACGCTTTGTAGTTTGCCAAAGCCGAAACAATCAACTCTTTTGTTGTGCCGTCAAAGTATGGCAACAAAAGTTCAGCCAAGTGCTCGTTGTCGTGAGCAAAAAGGTAATCGGTGCCCATTTTTACCGCACGCAAAAAGTTTTCCACCTTCAAAGGGTTTTGTTCAAGATAGTCGTGCGTTACGTAATAGACCGTGTAAGGAATTTCCCCACTCATCTCGCCAATTGGTGCTACGATATAACCTTTGCCTTCCAAAACGAGTTGACTTGCCGTAGGTTCAAACAAAGGAACGAAGTCGGCAGTACCACCCGTAAAGGCGGCGGCAAGCATATTGAATTGAATATCGTAGTTCATCGTGATATTTTCTCCGTTGACGTACCCCGAGTTGTTGAGAATATATTGCAAAATCATTGCGGGCATACCGCCACGGCGACCCATCAAAATCTCGCAATTGTCAAGGTTTTGCCAAGCAAAGTTTTCAATGGGGTTTCTCGCCACCAAAAAAGATCCGTCTCTTTTGGTCAGTTGACCAATAACCACAGGAGCATTTTGCATACCTTGGTTATGAACGTAAATTGCCTGTTCGCACCCCATCAAGCCAACGTCAGCCTCGCCCGAGATAAGCGAAGTCATCACGTTGTCGGCACCGCCAGCATTAGTGAGTTGAATATTTATGCCAAAATCTTCAAAATAGCCCAATTCAAGAGCAAGGTATTGAGGGGCATAAAAAATGCTGTGGGTAACTTCGGACAATCTAATGGTATCACTTGGCACAGGTTTGCAACCACAAAAAGCAAAGGGAAGCACAAGTGCCAAGCACAAAGTGAAAATCAATAGTTTTTTCATAGTTTTTTATAACCTTCCTTTTACTCTTTTATGTTATTTTTTTCTTGCAAAAAGTGTGTATCAAGTGATATAATAAAGAAAATAATCAAGGTGGAAAGATTATGAAAGTTTTGTTAATTATTGATATGCAAAAAGACTTTTTGACAGGCTCTTTGGCAAATGCTGACGGAGTCGCCATCATTGACAACGTAAAAAACGTCATAGACCACTTTGACGGCACAATCGTTTTTACGCGTGACACTCACAACGACGACTATCTCTCTACCAACGAAGGCAAGCATTTGCCCGTTGAACATTGCATTTTGGGTACGGAAGGGCACAAAATTGTTCCCGAATTGCTCCAAGCCGTTGCCGAAAAGCCTCACTTAATTTACAACAAATATTCTTTCGGCATGAAAAATATTGCCCAAAAGTTAAAAACGGATATCGGTCAAATTGATAGCATAGAGTTGTGTGGCGTATGCACCGACATTTGCGTTGTATCCAACGCCTTGTTGCTCAAAGCCAACTTCCCCGAAATTCCCATTGCAGTACGCGCCAATTGTTGTGCAGGACTTACCAAACAAAAGCACAACTCTGCCTTGGACGTAATGCAATCTTGTCAAATTGAAATATTGTAAATTACTTGCAAAAAAGCAAGACCTTTGATAAAATATCAACATAAAACGTTTTAGCCAAAAGGAGTAGGGCAAATTCCCCTTTTAGAGAGCCACCGACGGTGCAAATGTGGCAGGAAGGAGTGCTTGAAGGTCGTTTGGTCAGTTGAAACATCCAAACGGAATTTTTTCCGCAGTAGTTGTTTACGGAGTCGCTTTCCGTACAATCGGCGAGAGGAAACGTCATTTTGACGTTTTGAAATCAGGTGGTAACACGAAGCAATCGGCTTTCGTCCTGTGTTTATGGGACAAAAGCCGTTTTTTTTATAACAAAAAGCAGGAGACAAAACACTTATGATGCAAAAAGTTTATCAACCGCAGTTGTTTGAAAACGATATTTATTCGTGGTGGACAGAACAGGGTTATTTCAAACCTGACACAACAAGAAAACAACATTTCACAATCGTTATTCCCCCGCCCAATATCACGGCGCAATTGCACATTGGCCACGCTTTGGACAATGCAGTGCAAGACTGTCTTATTCGTTTCAAGAGAATCCAACGCTTCAACACCTTGTGGATCCCCGGAACGGACCACGCATCTATTGCTACGGACGTCAAGATTGTTGAGCAACTTAAAGCAC
>JAGBWW010000087.1 GCA_017629595.1 Clostridia bacterium
TAATAATTGCAAAATTGGAATACTGCCTGAATTTCGTCGATATCTTTTGCTATTTCGGCGTTGATATCCTTTTGCAAGTACCATTGTTGCCAATAGGTAAGATAAATTTCCAAGTAGGGTTTCTTGGGGTAGGTGCTGTTGAGCAACAAACGATTCATAGCACTGTTTTCTTCACGATTGTAGCGTTCGTGATCCAACATTTTTTCGTCACGCACAATATCGCCCGTTTCCGTTTCTGCAAGGTCGTGAATAAGCAACATATTCAAAATGGCTTGTTTGTCGTATCCCTTTTCTTTTTCATACGATTGAGGCAAATGCAACATGCCCAACAGCCAACAGTTGTACATATGCTCTACGATGTTTTCGCCACCGACAATACCACGTCTTACCCAACCTTCACGCTTCACTTCTTTTGCTTGGCTGTATTGAGTATATACCTTTGCGTTGACGTAAACGCCTTTTTCCATTTGTTCCAACTCTTTTTGCATCCAAATGAAGTATTCTTTTACGTTTTCGTATTCGCCCACTTCTCGTTTGGTCAAAATCCATTGAAGATATTCTTTTGCCTTACCAATGAAAGGCGTGATATTCATCGTGTTCTTTTCGTGACATTCGGCACGGGCTTGCAACAAACTGCAAAGGGTGAACATTTCCAAAATGGCGGCAAGGTTGAAGCCCCTTTGTTTCATACGTTTGCTTAAAGTCAAACAAATGTAACGGCAAGTTGCTTCGCCCTTAGTCATTTCATCGACAAAGTCAAGTTGGTCTTGACTGGGAATATAGGGCTTGTCGCCATAGTATTCTAAGTGGAAACCACGATTGACTCCGTTTGCCGTTTTGTCGGCAATCAAACTGTCCATATATTCACGCAGGCATTCTTTGTCTTCGTTGTAAATCATACTGACGTATGCACCACGCAATAAAAATGCTGAACGGCGTTTTTCCGACGGCTTTGCAAAGTTTGTAGTGTAATAGGCGACCTTTTCTTGTTCAACAATTTCTTTGAGCAAGGGTATGCTTTCTTCCAAGCAAGAAGGCGTTTTGAAACGTCCCAACCAAAAAACCATTTCACTTTTGCCAAAGATGGGCAAGGAAGAATAATGCTCTTTGGTCAACTGCAACATTTTGTTTTCGTAACCACTTATTTTACTTATCATTTTGGTAACGAAACGTGTAATGTTTTTGGGCAATACCATATCAAAGAATTTAAACCACTTATCGTCTTGGTTAAATCCATCAACTTTGAAATCGGAAAATTCGTTGACGTAGTGACGTGCAATCAAATAGTCCAACGCACTTCTGTGCTTTCTCATCAACTGCCACTTGGGGTCAAAGAAAAAGTTTGTGTTGGTAAAGTCCAAATTGCCATATTCAAATTCAAAGGCAAGTTTGGCTGCCAAATCTAATTCGCTGTCACTTCCACCGACGGCCTTAAGTCCCAAAGCATAGTACAAGTCGGCAATATCAACCGTTTCGTCGCCGATGTAGTTTTGCCACGTTTCCAAAAGTTGCGTCGTCCAATATGCGTCCATAGACAACAAATCCAACTTGATAAAGTGATTGTAAATTTCGTTTACAGTCAAATCGTTGTGGATTTGAATATTGAAAGTGTCTATGCAGTTTTGCAAAAAGTCCAAACTTTGTTGTCTTTGATACAATCTCAAAGAGCGAATACGTATAAAATATTGGAAGTTGGTGGGTGCCAAAGGGTGAACTTTGATAAGTTGTCTGGGATTGATTGTGTAATCTGTGTCCAAGCTGACAACGTATTTGCAATTTATTTCGTTTAAACGTTTGGCAACGTAAGAATATAATTGGTTTTTACCCGAAGAAAAGTTTCTTACACTATCCAACAAAATAAGGGGTGTCTTTTCGTCGGCTTTTTTGCAAATTTTATCAATTTTGTCAAAGTCTTTTTTGACTTCTTCCAAAAGCAAATTGTCGTCTTCGGCAAGTTCGGGACGTCTTTCGTAAATTGCCAAGTCAATGTAAAAAGGTACCACCTTTTTGGACGGGCCTTTTGCCAAATACAAATAGACGTATTGCAAAAGTCTATTTTTGTAACTGCCCAAAGGTCCTTTGATTTTCGCCAAGTTTTTTAAAGAGCATTGTCCCGCATTTTCAAAAATGTCAATGAGGTGATCGCCAACGTTTTCAAAAGATTCTGCTTCGTTGTGTCGTTTGAAAGTGGTTATATCTTTGAACAACAAAGATATTTGATTCAAACTGGCTTTAATTTCTTCTTGCGACTTATCTTTGATGGCTTTTGCACCTTTGTGCAAAAAAGGTCGGGAAATTTCAAATGCTTCTTTATATACGTCCACTTCTTGGGCAACCGTTGCAACGACTTCAACGTTTTCTGTGGGTGCGTCAACTTTCAAACTGTTAAACACCCAACGTTGCATTTTTTCCAAAGCACTGTTGTCCTTGCCATTGTCTTCAAAGTGTTCGGCACGGTCAAACAAAACGTGCATTCTGTCTGCCTTGGATGCGGTAAGTCCGTCAACGGCAAATACTCTTGCACAGCCTTTTTTGTTTAATTGATGAAATACCGAGCCATAAAAAGCATCAACTTCGTTGTAAAGTCCGGGAGTGTAAATTTCTCCGTGTTGATTGAGTTTGATTGTGTCGTTGGCAACCAACAAAAACAACTTGCTGTGCTTTGCAATGGTGGGCGTGTCGCCAAATCTGCCACCGGCGTTGGTTATGGGGTTGAAAAAGCAGACAACTTTGTCTTTGAGCAAGTTGTAAATTTCTTCTGCTTTTTGCATTGATCCACCACGTTCGTTGGTGCCATGGTAGGCGATGAAGACGTCAAATGATTTTTCAATAAGCATACGATTTTCCTTTTTGTACCTCAAAATATTCCAAATTTGATTATACCTTAAAAATCGTGCTATTGCAATACTCTTTTGTTAAATTGACCTATCAAAAAATACTTTTTTTAAGATAAAAATCTTTTTTACGTCAATACTTGACAATGGCAAAAAATGGGGTAAAATAGTAGTATAAAATTGAAAAACAAACAAAACCGTTCCGGTAGGTAAGGCTACCAAAGGGATATGGATTGCTACCGCAAAAAGGTGGAGACACCTTTTTTTAGCAGGTCAGCAGGAAATGTCGAAACCAAGGCGTTTTCTAATGCAATTTCACCGCCCTTTGATGCTAAAGCTTGTATGGTGACGAAACTGATTTCCCTTTTTGGGTGTGTTTTGTGATTTGCTCGTCTTTGCCCTACTGAAAATGGTCAAGGACTTTTTTATTGCAAAGGAGGTGCGACAAAATGTACGAAAACAACGTTGAAACGGTTGAAATTATTGAGAAAAAAGTTGAACGCATTGTTGATAACATTGACGAATTGGTTGCACAAAAGAAATTTGGCGAAATTAAAAAACAAATCAATGATTTGGAACCCTTTGACATTGCCGAAGTTTTGGAAGAACTTAACTCTGCCGAACTTCCCATCGTTTTTAGATTGCTTTCCAAAGACAATGCCGCCGACACCTTTGTTGAAATGAGTAGCGACAATCAAGAAACGTTGATCAACGCTTTTTCCGACGCTGAATTGAAGGCAGTTTTTGACGATATGTTCGTTGACGATACCGTTGACGTCATTGAAGAAATGCCTGCTTCCGTCGTAAAAAGAATTATCAATCAAGCCGACCTTGAAACAAGACAGCGCATAAACGAAATTTTGCAGTACCCCGAAGATAGCGCTGGTACAATTATGACGGTGGAATACGTTTCTCTTAAAAAAGAGTGGACGGTGGAACAATGCTTTGAGTATATTCGCAAAATCGCCGTTGACAAAGAAACAATTTACACGTCGTACGTAACTGATGCGCAAAGACGTTTGGAAGGCGTTATTTCGGCAAAAGAATTGTTGATTGCCGACCCCAAAACAACCGTTGGCTCAATTATGACAACCGACTTTATCTGTGTCACAACCGACACCGACAAAGAAAAGGTCGCCACCACTGCATCTGACTACGACTTGTCGTCCATTCCCGTTGTAGATAAGGAAAACCGCATTGTCGGTATTATCACAATCGACGATATTATTGACGTCATCAACGAAGAAGCAACCGAAGACTTTGCAAAGATGGCGGCAGTTTTGCCCACCGACCAACCTTATTTGGAACAATCGGTGTGGTCCATTGTCAAAAGCCGTTTGCCTTGGTTGTTGCTGTTGATGGTTTCGGCAACTTTTACCGGACTTATCATCAACACTTTTGAACATCAACTTTCTCTCATTTCCACGGTGCTGTTTGGTTGTGTTCCCATGTTGATGGGTACAGGCGGTAACGCAGGAAGTCAAGTTTGTGTAACAATCACCCGTGCTTTGGCGTTGGAAGAAGTTGAATTTGGCGATATTTTGACCATTATTTGGAAAGAATTGCGCGTTTCCATTTTGTTGGCATTGGTTTTGGCTGTAAGTTGCTTTGCAAAATTGCAACTTATTGACCGATTGTTGTTTGGATACGACGGTTATACCTTTGCCGTATCGGCAATCGTTTCCCTTGCTTTGTTTATCACAATCATATTGGCAAAACTTGTCGGTTGCACTTTGCCCTTGTTGGCAAAAAAATGTCGTTTGGACCCTGCCGTTGTTGCAAATCCCTTTATCACCACTGTTGTTGACGCATTATCCTTGCTTACCTATTGCGGAGTTGCAGTTGCCTTGTTGGGCTGATAAATTATTCAAAAATTGCACCACTCGGTTTTACAAAATAATATTTATACACAAAAATTAAGGCGTAGCGAAAATGTCGCTACGCCGTTATTTTATATTTGTTTGTTAATTTTTAAATTTATTTGTTGACTCAATTTAATTCGCCAATAAGATTGCGATAAAATTCTGCACGAGTTGCTTTTTGATAGGCATTAACCCACAACATGCCAATGCCGAAGCAAAGTGCACCGACGATGATCCAACCGATAAAGGACAAATCAAGCAAAAACAATCTCATTTTGTTTCCGTTCATAATCTTTTTGCTTTCGTCAATTGCTTGTGTTGCAGTATATTCGGGGTGGTCTGCTTTGATATAGTATGCCATTGAATAAGCATAAGCTTTTACAATACCGGGAATAATGAGAAGAAGTGACCACAAAAAGACGTAAAGGCTTATAAGTACACCCAAAAGAACGTTGCTTCCTGCGTCTCCTTTGATACCGTCCAACAACACTTCCAAATTGTTGTGGTCAATAGTTTGACGGGAACGTCCCAAATAATATTTTGATTCACCAATGGTGACTATGCCTATAAAAACCAAGACAACGACACTGGAAACACCAAGAATTGCTCCTGCAATAACGGAAACAACCAAAGCCAACAACCATTCTTCTTTAAATATTGAACCACCAAGTGTTTGTCTTGCCTTTGCGCGAAGTTGAGCGTTTGATAACATTTTTAAATCTCCTTTGTTAAAGTATAAAAATTTACGTTTAACAGCATAAAAACATTTTCTTTTGTAAAACTCAAGGTTTTAATATAAAAAGCGCACCATTTAGTCGCGCTTTTTGTTTTATAAACTAATCATTTACGATAACTCTGTTGCAGTGTTCGCACTTAACCATTTTGTTGGATGCAAGTTGGTCAATTGTGTTTGCAGATAAATTCATACGGCATACACCACAACGATTGCCATCAAGTTTGGCGAAAACGGGAAAGACGTTTTGTGCTTTTACTTGTTTGTAAATTTTGACGAATTGTGGATCAATTTCCTTTTCCAAATTTGCCATTTTAGATTGAATTTCTTTGACTTCGGGTTGTCTGGCTTTGAGAATATTTTGGAAGTTGCCCATGCATTGTTGCAATTGTTCTTCAATTTTGGGAAGTTTTGCGTCAAGTTCTTTGGATTTTGCCAAAAGGTCTTGACTTTCGTTCAACAATGCTTTGCATTCCTTTTGAACGGATACGATTTGGTCGTAAACGGCGGAAATTTTCTTTTTGAGATAGGTCAATTCGTCGCTGTCTTCGGCTTCGGCAAACGCTTGTTTATATTCCGAAACGGAAGCGTTGAGTTGTTCATAATCTTTTTTATATTTGGTAAGCAAAGTTTCCAATTCGCCTGCACGTTCGTTGTTGCGAGACAAATTGCTGATTGTTTCTTTTTTGAGATAATCCAATTTTTTGCCTTTTACTCTATCTTCGTTGGTATTAAGTTCCTTTTCAATAGAGCGAAGTTTTTTGTCTAATTCTTGATAATCAAATATTTTTTGCATTTTCAATTTCCTTTTTACAAAGTTTTAATTGGTCAAGGTGTTGCCTTGTATTTTCATCTGTTGTATTTTGCACTATTTTTTCATATTTGTCAATTTGATGCTGTATAAATTGAACGAATTCGGCGCTTGGATTGCATAAATTGGTTTTTCCAAACTGTTGTTGCAACATAGAAAGAGTGTCTTGCCCTTTGGTGCAAAGCAACACGTCATAATATTTTCCACCTTCAAAAATGGTAAAATCTCTATCAACGTAGTAGTTTTGGCAAAGATATTGCCTTACGTTGGGGGTGTTTTTCATTGGTTGCAAAACCAACGTGTTAGGCAAATTCTCAGCATTTGACAAAATGGAAATAATTTCCTTGCCACCCATACCGGCAATTATTGCACAATCGCAAAAAACTTTTTCAAGTCCGTCTTGCACTAAAAATTGGCAGTTGGACAAGTTTGCTTTTTGGCACAATGTTTTTGCCTTTTCCAACGATGGGGCTGAGACGTCAATAAACAAAAGTAGTTTTGCAATTTGTTTGTGCAAAAGTGTTGCACCTATGTATCCGTGGTCGCAACCTACGTCGGCAACCGTATGAAAAGTTTTGTCTGCCAACAAGTCCACCAACGTTTGTTGACGTAAAGTAAGATTAGTTGTCAAGGTAGTCTCTCAACTTTTTAGATTTTGAAGGGGAACGCAATTTGCGCAATGCTTTGGCTTCAATTTGACGAATTCTTTCACGAGTTACGTCAAATTCGTTGCCAACTTCTTCCAAAGTACGTTGTTTGCCATCGTCAATGCCGTAACGCAAGCGAAGTACTTTTTCTTCACGGGGATTAAGTTTGTGCAATGCCGTGATAAGTTGTTCACGAAGCATGGTTTGTGCTGCAACGTCGGAAGGAGCAACCGTTTGTGTGTCTTCAATGAAGTCCACCAAATGACTGTCTTCTTCTTCACCGATGGGTGTTTCCAAAGAGATGGGGTCTTGAGCAATCTTTTGAATTTCAATAACCTTTTCTTCGGGTACGCCCATATAGTTGGCGATTTCCAACGTGGAGGGTTCTCTGCCAAGTTCTTGCACAAGTTGACGTTGTGCGCGAATTTGACGATGAATTGTTTCTACCATGTGGACGGGAATACGAATTGTGCGTGCTTGGTCGGCAATTGCACGAGTGATGGCTTGTCTAATCCACCACGTTGCATACGTAGAGAATTTGAAACCTTTGGTGTAATCAAACTTGTCAACGGCTTTCATAAGACCAAGGTTGCCTTCTTGAATCAAATCCAAAAACAACATGCCACGGCCGTTGTAGCGCTTTGCAATGGCTACAACCAAACGAAGGTTGGCTTCGCACATTCTTTGTTTTGCTTCTTCATCACCCATGGAAATGCGTTTTGCCAATTCCATTTCTTGTTCGCTGGACAACAAAGGAACGCGACCAATGTCGCGAAGGTACATTCTGACGGGGTCGTCAACCGATACGTCGCCGACACTCTTTAAGATGAGTTCGTTGGCTTTATCTACCGTGTCGGGCAAAATAATCTTTTTGTCTTCCAAAAATTTGTAAACTTCCGAGTTTTCTTCACTTGTCAAAGTGCCCAATTTGTGCTTTTTGAGCAATTTGTCCAATTTATTTTCAATTTCTTCGTAAGTTACGATACCTTTTTGTTCTTTGATGTTGTAGAGTTCTTCGTACAAACTATTCAAAAAATCATTTGTGAGTTCCATTGTTTTTCCTCCATACGTTAGTTATCTATTGAGTCTATTTCTAGTGTTAATCTGTCAATTTCTTGCAATGCACAAGAAAGTTGTTCGCCGTCTAAACCACTTTTTACCTTTGTAAGCAATTGTTCCTTTTGCATAATGAGTGGATGGGTTTTGATTATTTTGACACAGTTGTCAAAATACTCTTTATCCACCTTTTGATTTTCCACGTCAAAACCTTCAATTAGCAGTTTTGCTTGACTTTCGTCACCCCAATCGGGATTGAAAATTGTGTCTGCACGAGGTATTTGATTGTTTTTGCGACACAAAAACAAATAATCAAAAACCTTTGCCATAAACAAAGAGTCCAAACCTGTCGGCTTTTCTTCCAATTTTGCAAAAGTACAATTATGTAACAATGCACGTGCCACAAAGGTCAAAGATTGTTGATAAATAGTTGCCGTAGCCGACTGAAGTTGCTCGGCTTTTTGATTGTTTTTTGCGTGTTCCAACAAGTAATCTACCGTGTAACCACTTTTGCGAGCAAGCACTTCGGCATAGGCGTATTTCTCGTCCCCTGTCATGCTTTGTAACAGTTTAATCGCTCCGTTGACATACTTTACGCGATTTGCGTTTTGAAGGCGCAAGTCGCTTGTTTCGCCCTTAAATGCGTCATCTAACAGTTTGATTTTGTAATCAATTAAAGGCAATGCTTTTTCAAGCAAGTTTTCAAACTTGTCTTTGCCATATTGTTTTATGTATTCGTCAGGATCAAGTTTGTTGGGCAAGGAAACTACGAATACTTCCAAACCTTTCGTCTTCAAAATTTCCAAGCCACGAATTGTTGCCTTTTGTCCTGCACCGTCTCCGTCGTAACAAATGTAAACTTTGTCGTGAAGTCTAGACAAAGATTGAGCTTGTTTTTCGGTAAGGCTTGTACCCATTGACGCAACGCAAGTGGGAAAACCACTTTGATGCAAGGCAATGACGTCCATATAACCTTCCACAATAAGAAGATATTTCAACAAACCTTGTTTTTTTGCTTGGCGAGTGAAGTTTTCGCCGTAAAGGACGTTTTGTTTGGAAAAAACAGGGCTTTCGGCAGTGTTTTTATATTTACCAAACTGTTCTTGCTCTTTTGACAACGCTCTGCCACCAAAGGCAACAACCTGTCCGTTTGCATTGAATACGGGAACGATGAGCCTGTTGAACAAAGCGTCAAACACGCGAGAAGATTTTTGCGATTGTTGCAAAACGCCAACTTGAAGGGCATCCGTAGTGGAAAAACCTTTTGCTTGAAGGTGTTTAACCAAGCCGTCGTTGTCCAACGACAAACCAATGCCAAACGTGTTTTGCGTTTGTTGGCTGAAACCACGTTTTTCCAAATATTCTCTTGCCACCTTTCCTGCACTGCTTCTTAAATTGCGATAGTAAAAACGAGCAGTTTCCTTCAAAATTTCAAAGTAGGTGTCACGTTTTTTCTTTTTTGCTTCAAGTTCTACGTCGCTTTTGTCTTGGCTTCTTTCGGGCATTTTAAGTCCTGCACGATTTGCCAAAGTTTCCAACGCAGTCCAAAAATCAACGCTTTCGTACTTTTCAACGAATTTCAAAACGTCACCCGCTTCGCCACAACCATAGCATTTGTACGTTTGGGTTTTTCTTGACACGGCAAAAGACGGCGTTTTTTCGCCATGGAAAGGACAACGTGCCCAATGGTTTTGTCCACGTTGTTTCAACTCAATATATCCACCAATGACGTCAACGATGTCGTTGGATCTTTTGACCTGTTCAATAAAATCTTTGAAATCTTGCATGCCGTTTTTATATAAATTAAGCCAAAAATTGGCTAAATTGATAAATTATTTGCAAAAAAGTGCAATAAAAAACCTTTTCATTTTAATTCCGTAAATAAAATACGAAATAAAATAAAAAACTCCCCTATTATTTTAAATTTATTTAAAAAAAGTGGCACAAATTGTGCCACTTGATTTTTGTTAGGTTATTCTTTGGGGTTGCCGTCTTTGTCAAAAATGGGAATTACGCCCAAGAAGCAAATGTTTTCGTGATGGGCTGCATCGCCTTCTGCCAAAACAAATGCTTGTTTTTGAATTTTGCCACCTGCAAGTTCTACCAATTTTTCCAAACCTTGCAAGCTTGCGCCTGTTGATACGACGTCGTCAATAATACCTACTTTTTTGCCTTTGAGCAATTCGGTATCGTGGCGAGAAAGATAAAGTTTTTGTACTGCACCCGTTGTGATGGAAGATTTGATTTCCACTTCAATGCCGTCTTGCATATACAATTTTCTGCTTTTGCGTGCCACTGCGTAGTAGGGTTGACCAAGTTCTCTTGCAATAACGTGAGTCAATTGAAGTCCTTTACTTTCTGCAGTGAGCAATACGTCACAATCACTTACCATTTTTGCCAATTCTTTGCCACAATGTTCGGTCATTTCTTGGTTGCCATGCAAATTGAAAAAAGCAATGCTAATGCCACTGGGTAAGGGAAGTACGGGCAATTTAGCAACGTAACCTTTTAAGTCAACTTCAAAATATTTCATAATTTACTCCTATGCACTTTATTATTTAATCGTTTATTCGTCGTGCAAACTGAACAAACCAATGTTTTAAAATTAAATTTAAATTATCGCTCTTCACGGAAATAGGATACGCCAAGTGATTGAGGGGGTTGATTTTCTTTCTTGTTGCGAATGGACGTGAAAATAAGAACGACGATTGTAACAATGAAAGGAATCATTTTTACCAATTCTTGTTGGGCAAAGTTGACGTTTAAGAAATAGGGAGCCATGTACAATGCGCCAAACAAAATGGAACCCAAAATACCTACGTTGGGTCTCCAAACGGAGAAGATAACCAATGCGACTGCCAACCAACCCATTGCATCAATGGAATATTCCCATGCGCCAGTAAGATAGTCCATAATGTAGAACAATCCACCAAGACCTGCAATACCACTGCCGATTGACGTTGCCAAATATCTGTATTTGGTGACGGACAAACCTGCTGCGTCTGCTGTTGCAGGGTTTTCACCTACTGCACGAAGGTGCAAACCTGCACGTGTTTTGTTCAAGAACCAAGATACTAGAATGGCAATAACAATTGCCAAATAAACCAAAATACCGTAAGAGAAGAACAATTGTCCAAACCAACCTAAGTCAGATGCAAAGGGGAATACCGTCGTAAAGCATTTGCTTGCGTAGTTGAAATTGCTTCTGTCAATGTAGTTGCCAAGGAAGTTTGTCAAACCTACGCCAAAGGTAGTGATTGTCAAACCTGTTACGTTTTGGTTGCAACGAAGTGTCGTTGTGAGAAAACTGTTGAGAAGTCCCAAAAGTCCTGCTCCACAAAAACTGAAAATGAGTGGAATGAAAACTGCAAGGAAAGGATTGGGATTTGTGGGGTCGGCACAGGCAGATAAATAAAGAGATTCACCCAAAATGCCAAAAACTGCGCCTACACACATTGTACCGGGAATACCCAAGTTGAGGTTGCCGGATTTTTCCGTCAAAGATTCACCTGTGGAACCAAACAAGAAAACCGTGCTAAATCTTATTGCTGCTGTTAAAAAGTTGATAATGCCCATTATGCTTTTACCTCCTTGTTAACGTTGGAATCATTTTGAGCGTGCTTGGTGCGAATTTTAACCTTGTATTTCAAGAAAAATTCACAAGCAATGATAAAGAAGAATACGATACCGACAATCAAATCTGCAAATGCACCGGGCATACGGTTTACCGTTGCAATTTGGTTTGCACCTTGTTGCAAACTGACTGTCAACAATGCTGTCAAAATCATATACAAGGGATTGAATTTGCCCAACCAAGATACCAAAATTGCAGTAAAGCCTCTGCCACCGACAATAGCATCGTTGATGGTAAATGCAGTGCCAGCTACCAATAAGAAACCAACAACACCACAAAGGATACCGGACAAAATCATTGTACGAATTACAACCTTTTTGACGTTGATACCAATATAACGTGCTGTGTTTTCACTTTCGCCAACAACGGTCAATTCGTAACCGTGTTTACTTTCTTTCAAGTAAACGTAAACAAACGCCGTCAAGAAGGCAACGGAAATGATGTTGATGAGATATTGTTGACCAAACAATGCGGGCAAGTGTCCATGAGGAATAACGCCGACAACTGCCGAGCCATTGGGTACCCATGCGAAGACAAAATATCTTACCAAGTTCATTGCAACGTAGTTCATCATAAGTGTGAACAACGTTTCGTTTGTGTTCCAAAATGCTTTGAAAATGGCGGGAATTACTGCCCAAACTGCACCTGCGATAACACTTGCAATCAATGAAATGAGAATAAGTACAAATTCGGGCATTGTACCACCCAAAAATTTCATGCAAGCTGCACATGCTAAACCTGCAATCAAAGTTTGACCTTCAGCACCGATATTCCAAAATTTCATTTTGAAAGCGGGAGTTACTGCAAGAGAGATACCAAGCAAAATTGCCAATGCTTGTAAAAGATTCCAAATACGTCTGGGTGTTCCAAACAAGCCACTGAATAATTCGACGAAAAATCCAAAAAATCCACCTTTTGTTGTGAAAGACGCCAAAAGCGCGCACAAGAGCAATGCACTGACAATGGCAATGGTGCGTACGATGATGCTGAATTTCAACGGTACTGTATCACGTTTGGAAATGTGAATCAAAGGTTCTCTAACTTTTGCGTTATTAGCCATTTTGCACCTCCTTAGCAATTTCACCGGTCATCATCAAACCGATTTGTTCTTTTTGTGCCGTTCTGCCGTCCACCACGCCTGTTACTTTACCTGCGCAAACGACCAAAATTCTGTCGCACAATTCCAGCAAAACGTCCAAGTCTTCGCCAACGAAAATGACTGCTACACCATTTTCTTTTTGTTGATTGAGCAAGTTGTAAATTGTGTAGGAAGAGTTGATGTCCAAACCACGAACAGGATAGGCTGCCATCAAAACCGTGGGGGCAGATGCAATTTCTCTACCTACCAAAATCTTTTGAACGTTGCCACCCGACAAACGTCTTACTGGTGTATGTGTGGAAGGTGTAACAACTTCCAATTCTTCAATGATACGTTCGGAAAGATTGCGAGGGGGTTCTCTATCTACAAAGACAGATTTGCCTTTTTTGTAACTTCTAAGCATTACGTTGTCAACAATGTCCATGTTGCCAACCAAACCCATGCCCAAACGGTCTTCGGGTACGAAAGACAATCTTACGCCCAATTCTCTAATTTGCGTGGGTGTCAATTTTTGCAAGTCAATTTCGTTATTTGTTTCAGGTTCAAAGTAGGCAATTTGGCCGTTGTGCAAATTTTGCAAACCGGCAACGGCTTCCAACAATTCTCTTTGGCCACGGCCCGCAATACCTGCAATACCCAAAATTTCGCCTGCTTTTGCAGTGAAGGAAACGTCGTCCAAAACCTTTTTGCCTTCTTCGTTGACAACGGAAACGTTGTTGACGACAAGTCTGTCTTGCACGTTTTTGGGTGTGCCACGATGGATGTTGAGAGATACTTTTTTGCCCACCATCATTTCGGTGAGTTTCTTTTCATTTGTTTTTGAAGTATCAACGGTTGCAATGTGTTCGCCTTTGCGCAAAACTGCAACTTTGTCGGAAATTGCCATAACTTCGTTGAGTTTGTGCGTGATGATGACGATTGCTTTACCGTCGGCTTTCATATTTCTCAATACTTGGAAAAGTTTTTCCGTTTCTTGAGGGGTCAATACTGCCGTGGGTTCGTCCAAAATAAGAAGATTTGCACCACGATAAAGAACTTTTATAATTTCGACTGTTTGTTTTTCGGAAACAGACATTTCGTAAACTTTCTTGTTTAAGTCAATGGAAAATCCATATTTATCTGCGATTGCTTGAATTTTTTTGTGACGATTTTTGTCCAAAAGACCTGCTTTGAAATTTTTCCACAAAGCCTTAATACCGTGTTCTTTGATGGAAAAACGTTGTACGTCTTCGCCCAAAATGATGTTGTCAACAGCAGAAAATACGTTTACCAACTTGAAGTGTTGGTGAACCATACCAATGCCCAAAGAATAGGCATCACGAGGGGAACGGATGACGACTTCTTGTCCGTTCATAAACATTTGACCTGCATCGGGATAGTAAATGCCCGAAAGCATATTCATCAAAGTTGTTTTACCGCAACCATTTTCGCCCAATACGGACAAAATTTCGTTGTTGTAAATGGTCAAATCAATGTCTTTATTGGCAACGACTTTGCCAAAATATTTTGATATCTTTTTAAGTTCAATTGCAACAGTGTTCAAAACTGTTACCTCCATCTGAGTAGTCTAATAAAAAAATATTCCCCCAACCTTTGACGTGTGGGGGCAATGCTACAGAAAGGCAAGGCTTGCTTGCCTTTCTGTATAAATTTGCTTAATCTTAGTATTTTTCGTTGAGCAATGTGATGCCGTCGATTCTGAGATCGAAGTAAGGTGCGGAACGTTCTACGGATTCATAGAATACACCACTTGTGATAACTTGTGTGTCGGGTGTGAATTCTGCGTCTGTGTCAACGTCTGCCAAGTAGGATGTGAGTGTGTTGCCACCAACTGTGAATGTGGAGCAATCAAATACGTGGAGATCGCCTGCGATGAGGTCTGCTTTGACATCGTCAAGGTATGCTTGTGTGCCTTCTGCTGCTGCTGTTGTGTTTACTGCGGACAATTCAACGGAACCGTTGGAGAGTGTACCACACCAGTCTGTATCGATTGCACGACCATTTTGTACACATTCAATGATGTATGTGTAGTAAGGTGCCCAGTTGATTCTGGAAGAAATGATAAACGTGTTGGGGCAAGCTGCAACTGTGCTGCCGTTGTAGGAAACGTTGGGAACGTTGTTTTCTTCGCATGCGCTGGGTGCGCCCATGGAGTCAGCGTGTTGGCTGATAAGAACGCAATCTTGGTTTTGGATCAAGTTGAGAGCTGCTGTTCTTTCTGCAACTTCGTCATACCAGGAACCTGTAAATTGAACGTCCATTGTGACTGTGGGGCAAACGTATTTGACGCCAAGGTAGAAAGATGTGTAACCACTGATAACTTCTGCGTATGTGAATGCGCCTACGTAACCGATGTGTGCTTCATCTTCTGTGATGTCGCCGTTTTCGATCATTTCGTTAAGTTTCAAACCTGCTGCAACGCCTGCCAAGAAACGACCTTGGTAGATTGCTGCAAATGCATTGTGGTAGTTGTCAAGGCCTGCTGTGTGGGCTTTTGTACCTGTTGCGTGGCAGAATTCAACTTCGGGGAATTCTTGTGCTGCTTGGATCATGTAGTCTTCGTGACCAAAGCTGTCTGCAAAAACGATATCGCAACCTTGGTCAACAAGGTCTGCTGCTGCATCGTAGCAAGCTTCACTTTCTTCAATACCTGTTTTTACGATAACTTGAGAGTCTTCCAAACCAAGTGCTTCTTGGACTTCGTATGCTGCGTTGATGAAGTTTGCGTCATACGTGGAATTTGTGTCGTGCAAGCAGATGAAACCAATTTTAAATTCATCTGTGGGTTGGCATGCTGCAAGAGCAAATGCGCATGTTGCTACAAGTGTAATTGCTAAGATAACTGCAAATACTTTTTTCATTTTTAATCCTCCATTTTTTTGCCTTTTTGGCATTTCTTTTTTTATGGTTTTTATTTCACGGAAATATCCGTTACTCTCTAAACGTAATTGAATCGTCCGTCATAGAATCAATTATTGCCAAACTTTCTACACGGACACCTTGTGCACGAAGTTGGTCGCCACCACCTTGAAAACCTTTTTCAATGGCAATTGCACAACCGACCAACGTTGCACCAGCTTGGTCTATCAAAGAAATAAGACCT
Source organism: Clostridia bacterium (assembly GCA_017629595.1). GTDB lineage: Bacteria > Bacillota > Clostridia > Christensenellales > CAG-314 > RGIG2220. The sequence goes on from JAGBWW010000087.1 coordinate 15,780, forward strand.
CGCAATGCTTCGCCCCTTGCCAAAAAGTCGTCCACGACCAAAACTCGGTCGTCTTTTGTCAAAAACTCTTTGTCCACAACAATGGTTGACGTCTTTTTGTGGGTGTAACTGACAACTTGTGCGGAATACACGGTGTCTGAAACGTTGCTGGTCTTTTCTTTTTTAGCGAAAAGCACCGGTGTATGAATATACCTTGCCGTATAGCAAGCTATAGCAATACCCGATGCCTCAATTGTCAATATTTTTGTAATTTTTTCGTTGGCGAACAAATCGGAAATGTGCTTTCCAACTTGGTCAAGTAAACAATCATCAAGTTGATGATTGAGAAAACTGCTTACTTTTAAAACTTCTCCAGGAAATACTTTGCCATCTTGAAGAATGCGTTGTTGTAAATACTTCATAAACTCCCCTGCCACCATCTTTATGTGGCCTTTAGCTTTGTTAAGTGAAATACTTTGTTATTAAATACTTTTACATTTTAAGTCCCTTCGTGCTTTTTGTCAAACAAAAAAAAGGGGTCATTTCAAATTTTGTTGAAAGATATTTTATAATGTAGAATCTTGTAAATTTTGTTGAAGACTTTCTTTTTGCTTGTTGAAATCTTTGTAAATTTTCCAATTCAAAATGAGTGCCAAAAGCAAGGTTAATCCGTCGGAGACAAATTGCGTCCACAAAATGCCGTCCATTTTGAAAAGATTTGCAAACAAAATCAAAATGGGGAAGTGAACCAAGCCTTGTCTGCATACAACCAACAACAAAGATTCTTTTGCCTTACCCATTGCTTGGAAGGTAAAGGACGTTAGGAAGTTGAAAATCATAAAAGGAACTGCCAAAGTTAAGACTCTTAAGAAAGTTGCGCCCATTTCAATTGTTTCCAACGTGTTTGCTCCCGATTGAGAGCCTTCTGCATTGATGAAAAAGCCCACCAGCTGTTCGGCAAAAATTGTGTACGCACCAACGCACACCACAGCCAAAACTACGGCACTGATGCGACCGTATAAACTTGCTCCGTGCATACGTTTGTAATCGCGCGTGGCATAATTGTACGCAATCAAAGGCATCATACCTTGGCTCAAGCCTGTGGCAAGGTTGAAAGCAATGGAATCCAATTTGCGAACTATTCCAAGCGACGCAATTGCCGTGTCGCCATATTCTGCCATAAGAGAAAACGTGGTTGCATTTACCAAGTTTGCCAAAAATGCGCCCAATGCAGACGGAATGCCCACGTTGTAAATCAATTTTACACTTTCTTTGCTTGGCATTTGAGGTTTTATGGACAAGGCACACTTTTTGCGAACTTTAATCAACACCACTGCAAAGAAAAGGGTAACCATCACGTTGGAAATGCAAGTTGCACATGCCGCTGCGTACACTTCTTGTCCTGCGGGAAAAAGTACGAACATAAACAAAGGATCTAAAATGATGTTCAACACACCACCGGCACCAATGCCAATGCCCGAAAGTTTGGAAAAACCAACGCTTCTTAAAAGATGTCCCAAAACTGCCGAAACAATCATGAAAGGTCCACCAATGATGACCGTCCACAAAACGTATTGTTTTGCATATTCAAGCGATTGCTCACTTGCGCCCAAGAAGGTGAGCAACGGTTCGTTGAAAAGGATAACAATCAAAGAATAAATAAGTGCGAAAATTATCGTTGCATAAAAAGAGTATGACGAAACCTTTTTTGCTTCATCGTCTTGTCTTATACCAATCAATCGTGAAACGTTGCTTCCACCACCAATACCAAACAAGTTGCCAACGGCGTTTAAGCACATAAACACAGGTGCAGACAAAGACATTGCGGAAATCATATAAGAATTGCCCGTTTGTCCAACGTAAAAAGTGTCGGCAAGGTTGTACACCACGACAATAAGTTGGGACAATATGGTGGGAAGTGCCAAAGTAAAAAAGGCTTTACCTATTGGCATGGTTTCAAATATTTCTCTTTCCTTTTGTTGAGTAGCCATAACGCACTCAATTTTAGCACAAACAAAAAATTTGTTAAATGATTTTTACCTTTTTACGACATTTTTTACCTTCTTATTTGAAACATTTTGACTTATACAACAAATGGTTAATTAATGATTATTTATTAGTAACATATTAAAACGTTTTGTTGCAATAAAAAAAGACTTGCAAATTGCAAGTCTTTTTTTATTAGTCTTCTACGTAATATTTTCTAGGTTTGAAGCATAATTTTATGAAATCAATAATTATACCAATGGAGAACAAGCCACCTGTAAAGAAGTAAACGATTCCCCAAAAGATTTTGTTTTCGTAAAATTTGTGAATTCCCAAATAGCCCAAAAATAAACACAAAAACATTGCGACGTATTTGTCGCGAACACGAGAATCGTCCTCGTCGGGTGTTTCTTGTTTAATTTTTTCTTGTTTCTTTTCTTTATCTTCGTCAACAAAGATGGATGCAACGGCGCTGACTGCATCTTTTACCGTTTCTTTCAAATTTTCCACCGCTTCGTCAACCGCAGTTGTATCAAGTTTTTGACGTAAACCACAATAGGGGCATTTCCAATATTTGGAATCGCCACTTTCTTTCTCTAAATATGCGCCACAAGCAGGGCATTTGTTGTTTATCGTTGTTGACATTTGATCGTCTCCTTTTTATTGCTTCCTTTCCTAAATAGGACAAGCAACGTTCGTCCTTTTGAAGTGTCTTCCTTATATATTATATAGGCCTATTGATTTGATGCTTTTTTGTCCAAAATAACAAGTAAACCCGAATCAAAAAAGCGTTTGAAAAAACTCAACATTCTATTGAAAATTTCCGTTGAGTCATGTTCCGTATGAGAAAATAGGTTATCGTACAAAACACCTGTTGCCGCGCCTGAAAGAACCGTCGTGGTCATATCTATTCCGTAAACCAAAGAGTGATACTTGGATATTTCCAAAAGCATTTGACGGATGCCCTCTTTAAGCGAATTGTGCAAAGCAGAAAGAAGTTGAGAATCACTGTATTGGGCATATTCCAAAGGTATCTTTTTGCAAGCTGTAAAAACCTTTTGCACAGACATCATATAAGAAGCGCAAAACAATGCTGGATTGTCATCGGCAGAGTTAGGTTCAATGGATTGGAGGCACTTGTTATACATTTCGTTGCGTACTTGTTGCAAACAATCTTCCAACAATTGGTATTTGTCGGCATAGTGCTTGTAAAAGGTCATACGATTTACGTCTGCTTCTTGGCAAATTTCCTTTACCGTAAGCAAAGAAAAACCCTTTTTTGTCAACAAATTTGCTACGGCTTGTCGCAACGCCGTTTTGCTTTTGGTAATGCGTAAATCTTCTTTTTTCATATACGCCTCCTTTTCAATATTATATAAGATAATAATACAGCCGTCAAATTATCTTCAATAAAAAAGTGGCAAGGAAAACCTTGCCACAAATTATTTTTTAAGTTAAATGTCAGTAAGTTCTACTTCGCGTTGAGCAATGAGTTTTTCGTTTTCATCCTCGTAAACAACCAAGTTGCAGTTGTATCTTTCCAAGTCATAACAAGACAATGCCCAGCATTCGCAACCTTCCATCAAATCATCTTCATCTAAAATAAATTCAAAAGGTTCGCCACCATCTTCGTATCTGTCAATGCACATTGTTTCAAACACTTCTTTTATAAGAGCGCTGAACTGACCTACAAAACAAATTTTACGCACTTTGTCATAAAATATTTTTTTGCACAAGGTTTCAAGTTCTTCAATCGTGTGCTGTTTGTCACAAAAATATAATACACTTGATGCGCCAACGTAGTTTTTTTGCAAATAGTCTTGTCGCTTTACATAATAGAGCATAAAATTTCTCCCTTTTTTTTATTATACCATTTTTATCTTGTTTAGACAAACAAAATTGACGGTTTTATAGTACAAACAATATAAAAAAGCCACGAATATTCGTGGCTTTTGGGGAGTGATGAGGAGGGTATCACTCTATATATTAGGAGAAAAAGTTGAATTTATTCAATTTCAATGGATTGTGCTTCAATCTTTTTGGGTTGCTTTTTGGGAACGAAAAGATTGAGAGTACCGTTGAAGTAACGGGCTTTGATGTCTTCTTTGGAAATTTCATCACCAACAAAATAACTTCTGGAACAACTTTGAGCACGTTCACGATGCACGTAGCGACCTTCGTTTTCTTTTTGTTGCATTTTTGCTTCAATTGTCAAATAGCCTTCTTCCAAAGAAACTTTGATGTCGTTTTTGTCATAGCCAGGCAAATCAATTGCCAAGTCGTATCCTGTGTCGCTTTCTTTGATATCGGTACGCATTACGTTGCTTCTTTTAGAATAACTTGTAGGTCCAAAGAAATCTGCGAAGAAATCATCAAAAAGCCAATTGTTGTTATCTCTTTTTTGCAAATAATAATTTTTCATAATAGGGTCGCTCCTTATTTTTTTGTATTTAGTCAAAAGAGTGCTATCTTTTTCGTGTTGGATGTGTTGGTTTTTGCAATTTTTGGCAAATTGCTTTGTTGATTGTTAGCACTCTTGTTGCTTGACTGCTAATATTATACACCATTTACACCATTTGTCAATACCTTTTTGCCAAATTTTGTTATTATTTTTTACTTTTTTTTGAAAATTATTACCCTGATTTTCAATTTTAGGAAAATTGCACAAAAAAAACACTTATGACGGACGTTTTTCGTCGTCATAAGTGTTTCCTCTTAAAAACCGATTAGTAAATTTATTCTATCTTACAAGCCGTAACTTCAATTTGATTGTTATACGATTGCATTCAACCAAGCAACTACGTCAAAATAAACTTCGTCTTTGTTGATTTCGTTGAGAATTTCGTGACGTGCACCACCATCAACGTGGTTTTCTATTTTTTTGACACCAACTTTTTCATAGAATTTTATAAGTTTCTTTACGCCTTTTGAATTTTCGCCAACGGGGTCTTCTGCGCCGGAAATAATCAACAAAGGTTTTTTGACGTCAATAGATTTTTGAGCGTCCTTTGTGTAAAGTTGATTGATACCTTTCATAAAGGATTTGTAAAAACCTGCCGAGCAAACAAATCCGCACCAAGGGTCTTCGTTGTACTTGTCAACTTCTTCTTGTTTACGGTTGAGCCATGCGTTTTTGCCTTCAAATTTCTTTTCGTACATGCCAAAGGAAAGGTCGGCAATGGTTTTTGCAGGATAGTCTGCACCACGACGTTTTACAAGGCTGTTTGCAATCAGTCCACATAAAGAGTAGGATATGCCTTTCATATAGTTGCTTCCGCACAAAACGTAGCCTTGCACGTCCAAACCTTGCACCATGACTGCTTGTGTGATAAAACTGCCGTAACTGTGCCCAAACAAAAAGATGGGCAATTTGTAAGTCTTTTTGCACCAAGTAACGATTTCCTTTTGGTCGGAAACGTTGCCTTCAAACATATCCCCTTGATGGCATCCCAATTTGCCGTCAACGGCGCTGTTGCCGTGTCCACGATGGTCGTTGGCAACCACCACGAAACCATTTTTATTTAAATATTTTGCAAAATCGTCATAGCGAGCGCTGTGTTCTGCCATGCCGTGTGCAATTTTTATTACCGCCTTGGGTTTTTGTACTTCGTCCCAAACGTATAGTGCAAGTTTCGTTCCGTCTTTTGCGATAAACTGATCTCTTTTCATAGCCTTTACCTCTTTGTTGTATGTAAAGTTGCAAATTGCTTGTGTTTCAAAATTTTTACAATTGCATATATTATTTGTGTGAATATTGTTTTTTGTGGTGGAGGCACGGCAGGTCACGTCGTCCCCAATATTTCTTTGGCTGAAAATCTTTGCCAAAAATATAACTGTCATTACGTTGGCACAGACGGTATGGAGCAAAAACTGATTGCTCCACTCATTGGCAAAACTTTTGTGAAATTTCACAAAATTGATGCGTGCAAATTTCAAAGAAAAGTGTCATTGTCCAACCTAAAATTGCCTTTTGCATTGGCAAAAAGCGTTGCTCAATGCAAGAAAATTTTGTCCAATCTTTTGCCTTGCGTGGTTTTTTGCAAAGGCGGTTACGTATCGTTGCCCGTTGCCATTGCTTCAAAATGTTTGAAACAACCTCTTTTAGTGCATGAAAGCGACACCTCACTTGGTTTGGCAAACAAAATTTGTTTTACCTTTGCAACAAAACGGTTGTCCACCTTTCCAATTAAAAACGCCCTGTGCGTAGGGGCAATTTTGAACAACAACCTTTTGCGTGGCAACGTTCAAAAAGGACTTGATATAATGCAGTTTAATGGAAAAAAACCCATTTTGCTTGTTCTTGGTGGAAGTTTGGGAAGCGTCGCTTTGAATAACGCCTTATTAAAGTGCAAAACCCTCGCCAACACCTTTGATATTTTCGTTTTGTCCGGAAAAGGCAAACGAGTTGATTGCGATTTTATCCATCAAAGTGAATATTGCCTTGATATGCCAAGTTTGTTCTCTGCAACTACACTTGCCGTATGTCGTGGGGGCGCAAACTCGTTGTGCGAATTGACCGAAACCAAAACCCCGTTCGTGTGTGTTCCCCTGGAAAAAAGGAGCCGTGGGGAGCAGTTTGACAACGCCAATTTGTTTTGTAATCAAAAGCATTGTGGCGTTTTGCTTCGTGAAAAAGATTTGTCACAAAACA
>JAGBWW010000088.1 GCA_017629595.1 Clostridia bacterium
AATTGTTTCTTCAAATAATCCAATTCCCACGCACTCCAAAACAAATAACAAAATCAAATCGGGGCGTGTAATCTTTGCTGTGCCGAAATACAAAGCGGTATAAGGGAAATTTGCCAACGCCACAAAAAAGCAAGGAATTGCCCACAACAGCCCCAAATGCCAACCCTTTTTGAAGGGGTTACAAATTGGATAGCCCAATTGCGCAACTACTACCATCAAGCAAAGCCCACCAATAATGCGAGGCAATGCCGACAAAATCAGTCCATTGGCCTCTTGATCGCTTGAAAGGGTAAAATTGCCTGCTTCAAAGGTCACCAACACAACGGCGCAAACTGCCAACATTATCAATGAAATCGTTTGCTTTTTGCCTAATTGCATACTACTCCTGTTGTGTTTGAGGTTGAACTTCTACTTTTGTTTGGAACTTGTCTAAAAAGTCTTTCAACCAATATTTGTAAATAAAGATAAGAGCAACGCCCAAAACAATCATGATGAGCGCGGTGAATTGTGAGGGAGAGAAAATTTTAACAATCGTTTCACCTCTTTCGTCATCGCCACGCAAGTATTCAATTAAAAATCTCCACACACCGTAACCGATGAGATAAATGGACAAGTTGTATTCATTTTGCTTTTTGACAAGCAAATACAACATAACGGCAAAGAAAGCAAATAAAAACAACGCTTCGTAAAGTTGCACGGGCAAAACACTTACCCATTCGCCATGAATAAATTGTCTTGTGGCAAGCCAACTGTCGCTTTCCTTTCCGTAACAACAACCAGCAAACAAACAACCAATACGACCAAATGCGTGAGCAACCACGACGGAGGCAATTGCTGCATTGCAAACTTTGAACAGCTGGGTGATATGCACTTTCGACTCTTTAAATTTGAAATGTCCTACGCCAAAGTAAACGGCAAAAAAGCCCAACGCACCACCAATGAGACCACCATAAAAGGTTGCACCTGCTTTCCAATCCCATTCGCCTGTTGCTTGGTAGTTATAATAACTTTGGAACAATACTGCCGAGCCGTAACCGACCAAAATTGCAATTACGGCAACAAGCAAAACAAAGTTGTACAATTTTACGTCAATGTTCATTTTGTCAGACAAATAACGCAAAGAAACCAATGCGCCAATGATGCCAACCATAATCAAAACTATGTATAAATCTAATCCAAAAATTTCTATTCCGGGAAACATATTTTCACCTCGTTATCTTTGATAGTTTAACACACGCGAAAAGGGGTGTCAATATCAAATGAAAAAAACCAACTTTTTCAAATAAATTTGTGCAACGAAAAAGGCAGACTTGAAGTCTGCCTTTTTAATTTGAATACTATTTCTTGGGTTTTGCGGGGTCTTTGAGTGTTTCAGAAACACTTGCAAACAAACCAGCAATGTTTTGAATTTCGGAAGGGATAATAATCTTTGTGGATTGACCATCTGCAACGTCTGTCAATGCTTTGTAACCTTCCAACGTGACGTATGCAGCGTTGGGGTTTGCATCGTTGATAAGTTGAATTGCTTGTGCTTTACCTTCTGCTTCTGCAATAAATGCTTGTTTTTTTGCTTCTGCTGCCAAAATGACGACTTGTTTGTCACCTTCTGCTTTCAAAATCTTGGATTGTTTTTCACCTTCTGCAATAAGAATTTGACTTGCTTTTTCGCCTTCTGCTTGCAAAATTGCTTCACGTCTTTCACGTTCTGCACGCATTTGTTTTTCCATTGCGTTTTGAATATCTTTGGGGGGCAAAATATTTTTAAGTTCTACACGTGTGATTTTGATTCCCCAAGGGTCTGTTGCTGCGTCCAAAACTTCGCGCATTTTGTAGTTGACTGTGTCACGGGAAGTCAACGTTTCGTCCAATTCCAATTCACCGACGATGTTTCTCAACGTTGTTGCCGTCAAGTTTTCAATTGCTGCAACGGGTCTTTCTACACCATAGGTGAAAAGTTTGGGGTCGGTTACTTGGAAGTAAACGACTGTGTCAATTTGCATTGTTACGTTGTCTTTTGTGATAACAGGTTGAGGTTTGAAGTCTGCAACGATTTCTTTGAGAGAGATTGGTGCAGAGGCACGTTCAAAGAAAGGAACTACCATGTGGAAACCCGTGTCCCACGTTTTGCAATATTTACCAAGTCTTTCCACGATAACTGCCGTAGATTGACGCACGATGCGAATGCAAGATGCTGCAATAATAAGTGCAATACCTGCCAAAATACCAAAAATCAAACCGATTGTTTGGGGAAGAGTAAGTGCTGCGAGTACGTTTAATACCATTTTTGTTTCCTCCTGAAATGTGTTCTAAATAAATTATGATACTTTTTTTGCAATATATTTGTTGCCTTCCAAGCCAACGATTTCCACGATTTCGCCTGCTTCCAAAACCGAACCGTCTTCCGACTTTATAGTCCAAATGACGTCGTCAATTTTTGCTGTGCCAAGCGTATCAAAATCAGCCGTTGTCAACATTCTAACCTTTTTGTTGAACATTTTTTTTGCATTGAGGTCTTGTTTACCTTTGAAAAGGTTGACCAGATACTTTCTTAAAAATACGAAAGAAAGAACTGATACAACTGCAAAAACGGCAATTTGTATCCAAGGGCTAACTGCAGGGAACAAGGACAAAATCATTGCAACCAATGCGCCAAATGCAAACCAAATACTTACAAAACCAAGTGTAAGAAATTCAACGACGATTGATGCGATAAGAGTTATGAGCCATACCCATACCATAATAATTGCCTCCTGTTTTATATTGAAGAAAATGTTTCCAATCTTCTCCAAATATATTATACTTGCATTTCGTCAAATAGTCAATAGCAATATAAAATTTATCTTATACTATAGATGATTTTTCCAAACCGTTTTGACAAACAAAAAAAGCGAGAAACCAACGTTTAGGGTTCTCGCTTTTGTAGTTAAATTTAAAAGAATTATTTGCCTTCGTCTTCTTGAAGTTTTTTGGCTTCTTCAACAATTTTGGGAATTGCATTTGCAGGGACTTCTTCATAACGTGTGAAGTTGAGAGAGAAGCTACCTCTACCTTGTGTCATGGAACGAAGATCTGTTGCGTATTTTGTGATTTCGCTCATGGGTGCTTCTGCCGTAACGGTTTGTTTACCGTTTGCAGATTCTGTACCCAAAATTCTACCACGACGTTTGTTCATATCGCCCATGATGTCGCCCAAGAAACTGTCGGGAACGACAATTGTCAATTCGTAAATGGGTTCCAAAATTGTAGGACCTGCATCTTTCAAGTGTGCGTATGCCAATTTTGCTGCGGATACGTATGCAATTTCCTTACTGTCAACAGGGTGAGAGCTACCATCAAACAACGTTGCTTTCAAGTTGACTACAGGGTAACCTGCCAAAACACCGTGTGCGACTGCTTGACGCAAACCCTTTTCTACTGCAGGGATGTATTGCTTGGGAACTGCACCACCAACGACTGCATCAACAAATTCAAATTCGCCGTCAGATGCACCAGGTTCAAAACGAACTTTGCAGTGGCCGTATTGACCTGCGCCACCAGTTTGTTTTTTGTGTTTGCCTTCGGCTTCAATTTTCTTTTTGATTGTTTCTCTGTATGCAATGCGAGGTTCTTTCAAAACTGCTTCAACGCCAAACTTGTTTTTGAGCTTTCTGCACAAAATGTCAAGTTGTGTTTCGCCAACACCGGAAAGAAGCATTTCGCCTGTTTCGGGATCTTTTGTGACGGAGAAGGAAATATCTTCGTCTTTAAGTTTGGACAAACCTGCAAAAATCTTGTCTTCGTCGCCTTTCTTTGCTGCATAAACTGCCATGGACAAAACGGGACGAGGCATTGCGATAGGTGCAAGGTCGGGTGCTTCTTTTTCGCAAAGGACGTCGCCTGTTGTTGTAACGACGAGTTTGCTCATTGCGCCCATGTCACCTGCGACTACGCCGTCACAAGGTTCTTGTTTTTTACCTTTAAGGTAATAGATGGAGCTTGTTTTTTCTGTTGTATCTTTGTTTACGTTTTTAAGTGTAAGACCGCCTTTGAGTGTGCCGGACAAAACTTTGAACATGGAAAGTCTGCCAACGAAGGGGTCAACGATTGTCTTAAATACACGAAGAACAAGTTGGCCGTCTGCTGAGCCAATTGCATTTGTTGTTGCATCGGGCAAAGATGCTACGATGAAGGACAACAAGTTTGCAATACCTTTTTGTGTGGTTGCAGAACCACCCAATACGGGGATTGTAGAGCATTGGCATACACCGTTTTTGATTGCGGACGTGATTTCTTCAAGTGTGAGTTCTTCACCTTCAAAGAATTTCATCATGAGTTCGTCGTCTGTTTCGGCTGCTGCTTCTACGACTTTGGAACGAACGTCTTCCACTTCGCTTGCCAATTCTTGAGGAACGTCTTTTGCTACGTCGGGTGCTGTGACGTCAAAGTATTTGCCGGATACGATATCTACGTAACCATTGAAGCCACCTTTCATGTTGGGCAAGAACAAAGAGGTTGCTTTGGAATATCTTGCTTGAATTGCTTCAACTGTTGCCGAATAATTGCAGTTTTCTTTGTCAAGACCGCTTACGAAAATCATGCAAGGAACTTTGTGTGTTGTGCAGTAGTCCAATGCTTTTTCCGTACCTACGGACAAGCTACCACTTGCTTGTGTAACAACGACTGCGCAATCTGCAACGGACAATGCTTCTACAAGTTCGCCTTCAAAGTCGAAGTAACCGGGAACGTCAAGAATGTTGATTTTTGTTCCTTTGTAGTTCAAGTTTGCCATTGCCAAGGAAATGGAAATTTTCTTTGCAATTTCTTCAGGATCAAAGTCCATGGTGCTGTTGCCGTCATCTACACGGCCTTGTCTGTCAATAGCTTTTGCCAAAAACAACATTGCTTCTGCAAGTGTGGTTTTACCTTCGCCACTGTGACCGATAAGAGCAATGTTTCTAATGTCTTTTGCTTGATTTGCCATAGTGTATAAATACTCCCTTTTCAAAATTGTGTCTTTAGACACACATACGCATTGATTATATACCAAAAATCGGCTTTAATCAAGGAAAATCGGTAAACTGAGATATTATTTTTGAGTATTTTTCCAAAAGGCTGTCATCAAAACTTTCAAAGCGCACAAATGAAGTCGCTGTTTGCCAATTGGTGCGATTTTTGAAAGTCTTTTTAATTCGGTTGGCAACACCATCTACGCTGTCAAAAATCTTTATTGCTGGATACAATCTGTACAACAAAGTTTTTAGCACCGAAAAGTGAGTGCATCCCAAAACGATGCAATCAAAAGGTTTGTCAACAGCAGACAACAACCCTTCCAAATGCTCCAACAATTCCACGTCTTTTGCGTTGTTTTCAACCAACGTTGCAAGGTCATAGCAAGGCACGGGAACTGCCGAATAAGGCAAACGCTTTGTTGCACTTATTGTGGAGGGAGTCGCCAAAAGCACAAAGTTATTTGCCGTATAAGTTGACGCCTGATTGACCGGGGGCGTACAACCAATTATTCTTTTTTGAGGAAACGCCGTTTGCAACGCAGAAAGGCAATTTTGCGACATTGTGTTGCATGCAAAAACAATGGCGTCAACGTCGTCATATCTTTCAACAATTTGTTTGCCTATTTGAAAAAGTTGACGTGCAGTTTTGTTGCCGTAAGGGAAATTTTTTCCATCGGCAAAGTACACGTAATTTGCAGGCAACGTGTAAAACAATTTCTTGAGAAGGTTCAATCCACCTGCTCCACTGTCGGCAATCGCAATTTTAAGCCCTTTATATCTTGAATTTTCCATACAAAATATTATATTAAATGAAAATTGGCAAAATGCTGGATGGTTTTGGGTGTTTTTATGTGTAAAATAACTTGATTTGTTTTTGCAAGTGTGCTAATATATTAGGGCTAAATTTTCGTTTGTTATAAAAAAGGAGATACAAATGCCTAATATTAAATCCGCAAAGAAAAGAGTTAAAGTTTCCCAAACTAAAAAACTCCAAAATCAAATGGTCGCATCCCAAATGAAAACTGCCGTTAAAAAGTTTAACGAAGCAATTTCCAAAAACGACTTGGAATTGGCAAAACAACTTTTGCCTGTTGCTGTTGCAAAAATTGACAACGCAGCACACAAGCACGTTATCCACAAAAATGCAGCCAACCACAAAAAGAGCCAAATTGCAAGAACCCTTTCTCAACTTGAAAAAGGTATTATCGTTGTAAAAATTGATGCAAAAGCCCTTAAACAACAAGAACAAAAGGCAGCAGCAGCAAGAAAAGCAGCAGAAGCAGAAGAAATCAAAAAGGCAATCAACGAAGCAAAAAAGAAAAAAGAAGCTGCAAAAAATCCTCAACCTGCAAAAAAAGGTAGCAAAAAAGAAGCAATCCAAAAGGTTGACTTGACAGTTTCCCCCAAATAAGCAAAAAGCTTGAAAATCATTAAAAACAAAAGGTATGCAATTTTGCATACCTTTTTTCTTTTACTATTATATAATCACTTTATACAATAACTAAACCCCATTGCAAACACAATGGGGTTTTTCTTTATAGTTTGTCCATGGAAATAAGTAAAGTATTTTCAAATTTATAATTTTGAAAATATCTTTCTTCTTGTGGCAACCAAACGTCGTTAAATTGCTCCATAAGCATGGGGTTTCGTGCCACAAGACGTGCTTGTTGCGTGTCCTTTTTGATTGTAAGACGACATTTGACGTCATAAAAATCTTTCAAGTTTTCTCTTAAAGCATAGGTGCCTTCAACAATGACCAAACGCTTGGGCGTAAACGCTACCTTTTGATAAGTGTCGCTGGAACAGTCGTAACGTTCATAGACGAAAGGTTGGTTTATTTTGGCTTTTTTTAAAACGTCTTCCAATCTTTCGTAATGGACGTTGCCTGCAATTTCGTCAAGCCTTTCTTGGCTTCGTTTTTCTTTTGGCAAGAAAAAGTCGTCACAATGAATTATGCAACTGTCGGGATAATACTCTTGCAAACGTCGTGCTACCGTGCTTTTGCCCGAACAAGCGTTTCCGTCAATGGCAACGAAGCACACGAGATTTTTTTCGCAAAACCTGTCAATTTCGGAAAGCAAAGGCAAAAGTTGAGCGTGTTCAGTCAGCGCAACACGATAATGCGGGTCATAGTTCTGCCTATACGACGGAGAGTGGCGTCCATGATAAGGCTGTTTGAGATACTCCACCACTTTGTTTTTTGTTGCATAGTAAGCTAGATGAATAAACTTTTCTTGCACCAATTGCAAAAACTCGTCGCAACGCTTGGTCAAGTTTTCCAAAGAGCCATCGCTTTTTGCCGACTTTGCAACAACTGCCGAAACGGTTTGCATCCCTATTGATTGCTTTTGACATGCGCCAAGATTTATTCTGCACATTTTGTCGGAAATTTCTTCAAACAAAGGGACTTCATACTTTTGCACGCATGCGCACTCGTCAATAAGCGCCCATACGTCTGCCGCCCTTGACAAATGTCCCGAGCCGTATTCTGCTTGGTAAATGAGTTTGAGAAAGTCTTCAACCTTCATCAAAGGATGTTTTAGATAAGTATGTTTTAAATACTTGCTCAAAGTAGAATTGCTCCTATTTTTTGTTATTTCCTGAATTGGGGAAAATTTTGCTCATTTCTTCAAAGAAGGTGTTGGAATCTTTGAATTGTTTGTAAACGGCAGCAAAACGAATGTATGCGACTTCGTCAACGTCTTTCAACTTTTCCATGACCATATCACCAATTTTTTGAGAGGAAATTTCACTGTCCAAACTGTTGAACAATTCCTTTTCAATATAGTCCACCATATCGTCAATTTGCGCCATGGAAATTTTTCTCTTTTCGCATGCACGCAAAATGCCGTTTTTAAGTTTTACCTTTTCAAACTGTTGTCTGGTGCCGTCTCGTTTTACAACCAACATGGGCACCATTTCTATCGTTTCAAAGGTGGTAAAACGACGTCCACATTTTACACATTCCCTTCTTCTTCTTATTGCTCTGCCGTCATCGGTGGGGCGAGAGTCAATAACTTTGTTGTCTTCGTGTCCACAATATAAACATCTCATATCAATTTCGCCATCTAAAAATATTTATTTAACTTTTGCCCTTTGGCAAAAGTTTTGTTATTTAGATTATAACAAATGGGCAAGGCAATGTCCATAACATAGGCAATTTTTAATTGATTGTTTTATAAAAATAATTTGGAAAAAATTCAAAATTATTTTTTTATGTTGTCACCCATTGTCATATTTTATGTGTTATACTTTGAGCGTAAATAACAAAGGAGAAAACAAATGAACAACAATTTTATTTTTTTCCAAGAAGAATTTGACCTTGACGAAATTGAAAGAAAACTAAACTCTTGGTCCTATGGCGACAAAATTGATGATTCATCCGTGGAAAGAGCCGACTCTCTTTTTAGACAATATGGTATTTAAGTATATACAAACCGTTTCGCACACTAATACCCCGCTTTGTAAAACACATCCGCCGAAACAGTTTTTATGTTGCAACTAACATAAGTCCTCCCTAGTATGCCTTTGGCAAAAAAAATACTGCGACAAATTTGTCACAGTATTTTTTTATATCTTTTTGCAGTTTTGAATTTGTTTTTGTTTGGAAATTTAACTTTACTTTTAAATAGATGGCCTTTTTTACTTTTTGAATTCCCTTATCGTATCTAAAACGTTGGACGAATAGGTGGTACACAAATTTTTGCGTGCGCCAAACCGTCTTATGCCGTTATTCAACAAAATTTGTCCAAATTGCTTTTTGGTGTAAATCTTTTCCCACAAACCATACGCCAAAGAACCCGGAATTGTGTTGACTTCGTTGCAATACACGTTTCCGTTTGCAACAAAATAGTCCACTCGCAAAACACCGTCACAATCTAATTGTTGATAAATTGTCTTGGTGTATTGTTCTATTGTTTCACGCGTGTTTTTGTCTATTTCCACCTTGTTGCCCACTCTAGAAAAATCGCCCGATTGATATTTGTCTTGGAAAGTGAGCAAAGAACCACTTGTAAAGCATTGCAAATCGCTTGTTTTTATTTTGTCGTCCTTTCTTAATGCCGAGCAATTTACTTCCACAAAATTGTCCAAAGCCGGTTCAATCAACACCTGCTTGTCAAAATAAAAGGCGTTGGTCAAAAGGTTGTCTAAACTTTCCCTATCACACGCTTTACCAACCCCAATGGATGAGCCTAAATTCAACGGCTTTACCACCACGGGAAAATCAAAAGGACAATCCACTTCTTCGCCAAAGTTTACGACAATTCCCGGAAGCACTTCCACGTTCATACTTTGCAAAATGCTTTTTGTAATCGCCTTGTTCATAAATATCGCCGATGGCAAAAGATTGCATTGAGCCTCGGGAATACTGCACATTGCCAAAAGTCCCGCCAAACTTCCGTTTTCGCCCAAACCTCCGTGACAGCAGTTTACTGCACAATCAATTTTTTCTCCACGCACAAACATTCCTGCCGACAAGGTGTAAACGAAAGGAGTGCCTGCCGAAAACAACGCTCGTTTGCCTCGTTGCGTTTTATGTTGATAGGGCGCAAGGTCACTTGGCACTCTCCAAGCAACTCCTTCGGTGTCTATATAAATGCAAATAAGGTTGTGACTGGAAAAAAAACTGCGTGCATAACAGCCCGTTACCACCGAAATGTCGTGTTCTACGCTTTTTCCACCATACAAAAGTAATACGTTCATAGTTTAGTCGGGTAAATCGTTTTGAAACATCACCACGTCACCATCACGGGCAAGTTGGTGCATTTTTTTTGTTGCTTCCTCTACGCTTTGACACAAACAAACTTTTGCCAAACCGTCGCATCCTGAAAGTATGTATTTGCCGTTTTGCCCCACTACAAAAAGGTGGTCACAAACGTGCGACAACAAACTGCCCACTTGTTGGTTGAGAGTTTTACTCATTTTGCCACCTTCAGCAATGCCTTGTGTGATGGCAAATTTTTGTCCGTCAAAGCCTTTTAGTGCTTGGCAAGAAAATCTCACTCCCTCCAAGTTGGCGTTGTAACTGTCGTCTATTATATATATGCCGTTTCCTTTAATTAGTTGCATACGATGTGGCACACTTTTGACTTGCGTTGCCTTTTTTGCAAGGTGATCAAAATCAAAACCAAGTCCCAAACAAAGGGCAATTGCCATTGCCAAATCTAAAATTGCACCCATGCCCAAAAGATTGCACTCTATTTGTCGCCTTTGCCCTTGATAGCACAAAGAAAAGGTGCTTTTGCCATTTTTGGTGCAAACGTCCTCACAAGTAAGGTATCCACCATTGACAACAAGTTTTTTGCAGTCGCCAAGTGTTGAATATTTTTCAAAGTACTCCTGTTGCCAACACATAACACAAAAAGAATCTTTGTCCAAAAAGCGTAACAGTTGGCTTTTTTCAGCAATTATGTTTTCTACACTTTTAAAAGTTTGCAGGTGGCAAGGAGAAATACCCGAAAAAACTCCAACGTCGGGCGCAACCATTTTGCACAACTTTTGGATATCTCCTTTCTTTTTTGCGCCCATTTCAAAAATGGCAAATTCGTATGGGGAAAAATCCGTTTTGTTGATAAACGCCGAAACACCTTTTTCAGTATTGACCGAATTGGGCGTGCAAATACAGTTGGGCAAAAGTTGACAAGCAAAATGCTTTATTTCCGTTTTGCCAAAACTTCCCACAATGGCAATTTTTGTAACCGTTTGCTTTTTAAGTTTCTCTTTTGCCTTGTTGCAATAAAAATTGACGATAACGTTTTCAAGCGGGTGCAAAAGTACTAAAGCAAAAACGACGAAAATGCCCGACGAAAACGGCACAAGATATACAAACCAAATGGAAAAAACAACGTTTTCCATCAACAAAACAAAAAACAATCTCGCCATCCGTTTGGTAAAAACAAAGGGTATTTTTCGTTTGGCAAAAATGTAACCAACGGCAACAATGCACCACAAAAGGCATGCTATCCACCAAATTTCTTTTGCAAAGTGGTAAAGCAAAAGGGTTGCCACTTGTAAAAATGCCAAAGTGATAACCCATTGCCACCTTGCGTTTTTGAAACAATATTTAATTTTGTATCCGTTTTGTTGTGCCAAGCGCAACCACTCGTAAGCCAAAATGGTGCCTGACAAACCACCTATAAGTGCTTTAATCAAATATGAAATCCTCAATTACGTCCGCAGTATTTTGTGGTTTTTGTGCAAATTCAAAGTGATTGCCACAGGTTATTTTTAGTTTGCTACCTTTAATTAAACGAGAAAAACGCTTTCCCATCCATACGGGTGTTGCCGTATCCTTTTTGCCGTAAACCAACAACGTGGGGGCTTTTATACACTTTGCACACTTAGACAAATCTTGATTGACAAGTTTTATAAAAATGCCTTGCAAGTGGTCGGGAGTGGCAAGAAAATCCAACGAACCTGCCACCCTCGTAGGATTGAAAACCTTTGCGATCTTGTGAACGGCTTGTTTTATGCTTCTTGAAAGACTAAATCTTTTTAGTCCCGCCGAAGCAAATAACACCATTTTTTTGACCGTTTTGGGATACATATACGCAAAAGCAATTGCCACTCGCCCACCAAAACTGTGCGCAACAAGGTGGCACGTTTCAATTCCGCACTTGTCTAGGAAAAGTTTTAATTGACGTGCATAGTCAATTGCATCCCAATCTTGCCTGGGTGCTTGACTTTCGCCAAACCCCCAAAGGTCCAATCGTATATTGGTTGAGTGATACATAAGTTTTGTGATAGGCGCAAAAATTTCTTTGTTGCATCCCCAACCATGCAAAAAGAGAATGACTTCTTGTTGGTCATTCTCTTTAGTAAAGTTAGTATTCAATTGTATATTCCTATAACTGTTTTATCATGGTGTAGCCGTCTTTGCTTCCAAACGTCACGTCTTTGGGATAGAAGTTTTTTCTTATACCAACGGCAGAGTAGCCCATTTTTTGGTAAAGGGAAACGGCATTAAAATTTTTTGTGTTGACTTCCAATTCGCCAATGGTACAACCATTTTGCTTGGCGCACTCCTCGGCACGTTCAATCAGCTTGGAGGCTATTCCTTGACGGCGAAAGTCGGGGTGGACTGCCACCGTTGCAATTTGCATTTCATCAGCAATTGCAAAGTAAGAAATATACGCAACAACCTGTTCGTTTATAGTATATGCCAAAACCGTGGCAAAAGTGCTTTCAAACAATTCTGCCAACGCTTTTTTGCTCCACGCTTCGCTGTCAAAACAAAGTGTTTCCAAATTGTGCAAAGCATCTACGTATTCAGTTGATTTAAGTTGTACAATCATTTTTTGTTAAGTTCAGCTTGACTTTTTCTTATATACAAGGGCGAAAGATTTTCAACAAAGGCTTTTTCGGCAATCAAATCTTTTACCAAATCAATTTCTTGTTGCAACAAAAAGCAATCGTTGTCAAAAACTTGCCAACCCGTCGTATCGCAATAGTCTATCAAACAAGGCTCGTGAAGACATTTAGTTTTGTCATACTTGGCATAGTAAAGTCCGTTGCCTGCATCCATTGCACAATGACACTCGCCTTGACAATTGTATGCCAAAGCGTTCAAAGACGTAAAAGAAACCAACTTCAAATTGTCAAGTGCTGTTTTCAATCCTTTTGCCGTTGCAACGCCAATGCGAATGCCCGTAAAAGAACCTGGACCAATGCAACAGGCCAAAACGTCCAAATCTTCAAATGAAAGGTTGGCGTCTTGCAAGGCTTTTTCCACAGCTAAATTTATGGTTGTGGAGTGTCTTAATCCACAATCCTTTTGACTTGTAGAAAAAACTTGCTCGCCTTTAAGGACGGCGACAATTAAGCTTGATGAAGTTGTGTCAATAATTAGGCAATTCATATTTAATTGAGCGTACGTTTTCATCCAAATTTGAAATTGTTATTGTAATTGTTTTTCTAGGCAACAAGGGCTTTACGTTGTTGCTCCACTCTATTGCAGAAACACCGTTGGGTTGAGAAAAATATTCGTCCAAACCAAGCATTTTGACCTCGTTAAAGTCGTCAATTCGGTAAAAATCAAAGTGATTAAGTTCCAATGCTTCCCCTTGAAAAAGGTTATGTAAAGCAAACGTGGGGCTTGTTACGTTGTCATCAATGCCCAAACCCAAAGCCAAACCTTTTACGAAGTGAGTTTTGCCTGCGCCCAAATCGCCTTGCAACAAAAGGCACTCGCCACCTTTCAAGTTGGTGGCAAACTCTTTTGCAAAAGCAATGGTTTCCTGCACGTTGTTAGATATATATTCCATTTTTTATTCACCAATTATATTATATTTTTTATCACTTTGCAAGAATAAGAAAAGTTACTCTTTTCTAAATCGTGCAAGTGTTTTGGAAAGTCGTTTGTACAACAACAAGGTGAGTGCCGTAACACATATTGCCTTGATAAAATTGAACATAACCAAGAATTGCCAAGTATTATTGAACACTTCCACAGCACTTGCACCCATATACAAAGGATAAGTCAAAAATCTGTTTACCGGCAAAGCTACTGCCGTTTGCACCAAGCAAGCAAAAGCCAAACCCATTGCAACGGTATTGATGGAGCGGTCTTTATAATACAAAATTGAAGGAACGATTATGTATGCCACCATCATGATGATATTTGCCAATTCGCCAACACCTGCCGTATGCGATTTGAAAAACACACACAACAATTCTTTGCACAAGCAAACGATTATGCCTTCAATGGGGCCGTACAAAAAGCCCACAAGCATGATAAAGGTGTTGCCAAAGTCAAGTTTGAACCAAGGCGTTGCCATAAAAAGTGGAAATTCCAAATAACTTACGACAAATGCCAAGGCGGAAAAAACCGCCATGACGACAACTTTTTCGGTGGAAAACAATTTTACTTTTTTCGTACTTTTTTCCATACTTCTCTCCCTTTAGGGGACAATAAAAAACGCCCCAAAAATTGGGGCGCAAAAATGCAAAATACAATAAATTTCTTTATCATCCGGACTGTAACCGTCGGCACAGGACTTTCACCTGTTCGGCAAACTTGCGTTTGTTAGTGGGCTTTACCACCGGTAAGGATTTTCACCTTGCCCCAAGAATTTATATTTGAATACTAATACTTTTTTCGTTTGTTGTCAATTAGTTGAAGTGGACAAATTTTTGTGCAAAACGATAACCAAAGATGCAAAGCCATCTGCCAAACTTACCGCGACGTGTTACCCACCAGCAGTGAGAACGATTGCGCATTTTTTTGTACATAATGGGGTCAAAATCTTTGACTTTTTGCCACATATCTTCAAATTCTTTTTCCATTTCGTCCGTTTTGTTCAAACGCATATATGCCGTTGCAATGGTAAGCATAAGTTCACATTCGTGTTTTAAATAACTTGCAAGCATTTTGTCCGTTTTGAACAATTCTGTAAGGTTGTATGCCGTTGCAATTTTTTCGCTGATAAGCTTTTGTTGCAAACAACGTTTTTTCATGATGCCTTCTTGAACTGATTGGTCGGGTCTGCCAATGTAATAAGAATACAAAGTGATGTCCATATAGTAAAGACGTTTTGTATGACGCAAAGGAAGATATACCATCAAGTTGTCTTCATAGAAAACGTGTTTGGGCAAATCAAGGTTGATGTCACGCATGATTTGTGTGCGGAAAATGCAAGTGTGGATTGTAAGACATTGCCAAATTTTGAATTTTTTGGTTTCTTCCCAACCGAAAATGCGATTTTGGGGCAATACACTTTTGTATTTGATAGTTTGTTTTTTTCTATCAATTGCGTGATCGTAGAAATAGTTGGCGATAAACATATCAATGCCACCGTCTTTTTCCAACTCTTCAAGCTTGTCCAAAGTTTGCAAAAACGCATCCTTAAACAATTTGTCGTCAGAGTCCAAGACGAAGAAATATTTACCTGTGGAGTGTTTCAAGCCTTGGTTGATGCCTTCGCCGTGGCCACCGTTTTCTTGGTGAACAACTTTTACGATGTTGGGATATTTTGCTGCATATTCATCGGCAATTTTGCCTGTGTTGTCTTTTGAACCATCATTGATGACGATAATTTCCACTCTGTCACCACCGACAAGCAAACTTTCAATTGCGCCTGCCATGTAATCTTGTGAATTGTAACAAGGTACTGTAACGGATAATAATTTCATATTATTTCCCCTCCTATATAAGTTATTATAACACATTATACCGAAATGTCAATTTATTGTTTAAGTTAATGTTTTTATAAAGAATTTTGCACAAAAACACACGTTTTGTCTATTAAATTCTGCAAAATGCAAAATCCACGGCTTTTTTCCGTGGATTTTATTTTAACTATTTATTCCAAAATTTAGTTGAGATGCACAAACATTTGTGAAATGCGATATGCAGTTATTGCCAGCCATCTACCAAATTTGCCGGGACGAGTTACCCACCAACAAATTGAGTGATTTTTCATTTTCTTGCCCATTACAGGGTCAAAGTCTATGACGGCTTGCCACATTGCATCGTTTTCTTTTTCCATTGCATCAGTTTTGTTAAGTCGCATAACAACCGTTGCGATGGTGAGCAAAAGTTCGCTTTCGTGTTTTAAATATCTCGCCAACTTGGGCTCGGTCTTGCTTATTTCCGTCAAGTTATAGGTGGTTGCCAGACGTTGACTGCAATATTTTTGTTGCAAACAACGACGTTTAACAACTTCTTCTTGTACCGATTGGTCGGGTCTGCCGATATAGTAGGAGTACAAGTCAACGTCCATATAGTACAATTTTTGAGCGTGGCGCAAAGGAATATAAACCATCAAATTGTCTTCGTAAAAGGTGTGTTTGGGTAATTCCACCTTGCTGTCCAACATAAGTTGACGTCTAAAAATGCAAGTGTGAATTGTAAGACATTGCCAAACTTTGAACTTTTTAGTGTCTTCCCAACCAAAAATTTTGTTTTGAGGCAACGTTCCTTTGTATTTGATGACTTGTCTTTTTCTTTTGATTGCATGTGCATAAATATAGTTTGCCACCATCAAGTCTATGCCACCGACGTTTTCTAACTCTTCAAGTTTGTCCAACACCTTAATAAAAGCGTCTTTTTCCAACCAGTCGTCGGAATCTAAAACGTAAAAATATTTGCCCGTAGAGTGCTTTAAGCCTTGATTGATGCCTTCGCCATGTCCACCGTTTTCTTGATGCACCACCTTCACAACGTCGGGATATTTTTCGGCGTATTTGTCGGCAATTGCACCCGTGTTGTCTTTGGAGCCGTCGTTGATAATTATGATTTCAACCCTGTCGCCACCGACAAGCAGACTGTCAATGGCTTTTGACATATATTCTTGCGAGTTATAACAAGGTACGGTAACGGATAATATTTTCATAGTCATTCTCCTTTTTACAAAGTGATTATACAAAATGAAAAGGGCAAAGTCAATAATAAACCTTGTTTTTGTTTGTCCATCTAACACAAAAAAAGTCTCCAACGAATTGGAGACTTTTTGTTTTGCGT
This sequence comes from Clostridia bacterium, assembly GCA_017629595.1. Lineage (GTDB taxonomy): Bacteria > Bacillota > Clostridia > Christensenellales > CAG-314 > RGIG2220. The sequence continues at coordinate 16,450 of JAGBWW010000088.1, forward strand.
TTAATTATTTTGCAAATGCTTCTTTTGCGGAAGAAATGCCGTATTTTGCCAAAATTGCATCAAATTCTGCTTTGACTTGTGCTCTTGCGTTGTATGCTTCAACTGCTACAGCATGTTTTTCTGCAATTCTTGCTTCGATTGCTTTGATTTCTTCTTCGCTTGCGCCCTTGTCTTTTGCTTTTTCAAGTTGTTTGCAAACTGCATCCCAAGCCATTGCTTTTGCATTGTACGTGCTTTCTGCTGTGTACAAAGCTTTTTCTGCTGCGTTGACTTCTGCCATTTTGACTGTGCGAGCAAATTTTTCTTCAAATTTTGCAATTTTGTCTGCGGGTGCGCCAGATTCTTTCATCTTTGCAAGTTTTGCTTCTTCGCTTGCTTTTTGTTTTTGCAAGTCGGGGAAGATAATCATGAAGATGAAGAAGAAGATTACGATAGACAACGTACCCATTACAACCGTTTCAATAAGAACACGAAGTGCAGGGGGAAGGATTCTTGCCCAAAGGCCAAGGAAGTTGTTTACTGCGTTGCAGAAGAGGTTTACCAATACCCAACCAATTGCGTACCACATAATTTGGTAAGGGATGTTGCCGTGGGAACGGTATGTAATGTTTCTTTGCATAGGGAAGTTGATGATTTGTGCTGTGCCTGTGCCAATTGCAAATGCGATCATGTAACCCAAGCCACCACCGATGATAACCTCGCCTGCTTCGTTTTTCAATACGGGATAGCCCAAAATCCACCACATTGCGTCAACCATTTGGCCTTCTGCGTTTTTAACTTGGAAACCAAGATAAATGGGATCCGGCCAGAACCATTCGGTACCTGCCAAGCCAATGCCTAATACGTTGGGCAAGAACAAGAATACCAAATATTGGTAAATTGTTACCAAGTTGCTGATCATGTAGAACATGAAGAATTGGTAAATGAGTTTTGCAGCTTTAGGGTGTTTGCCTTCAAAAGAATACCATACACCAAGCCACCAACGCCAAATCTTTTGGAAGAAGGCAACAAAGCCGTTTTCCGAAAGGGGTTTGACAGCGATTTCAGGAGTTTCTACTGCTCCTACTTCTTTAACTTTTTCTGCCATAATTTTTTCCTCTCTAATATTTTTTATTGTCTCTTACCTTTGTTGCCAAAGTTTACGATTGTGTGGATGAAACCGAAAGGTTTGCCGTTGACAATCTTCAAGATACCGTCAACCATGGGCATTGTGATGATGCCACCTGCCATACGTTCCAAACCTCTGAAAGGAAGGTTCATAACGCCCATTTGCAATACGTTTGCAAGGCCTCTGTTGACTTTGAAGATGATTTTGTAAACAAGGTTGAGTGCGTGGAATGCAAATCTGCCTACGCCACCTTTTGCGTATTTAAGTTGACCCAAAGTGTCGTTGTAGCCCAATTCGCCCTTGTTGAGTTCGGAGTTGGGGATGGGTCTGCCGAGCAATTTTTCAAATTGATCATCGGGAACGTTTGTTACGTCGCCGGAATAGTAACAGGACAATTCTTCCTTGTTGTAAGGATTGGGTGCGCCTGTACCTTCTCTTTCAATTTTGCCTTCAAGTTTGATGTCTGCACTGCTTGCGCCGACGTAAATTTGATATTCGCCTGCTTCTTCTTCCCATTTGTTTGTTTCAACGTTGAAGTAACGGAAAGATTTGTCGTCAAATTTGATTTCAACAACTTTTTGTTCGCCTGCTTTCAAGCTTGTTTTTGCAAAACCTTTAAGTTCCTTCTTAGGACGGAAGATTTCGCCATCTTTTTTACCAATGTAAAGTTGGGAAACTTCTGCGCCATCTACGTCGCCTGTGTTTTTGACGGTGAAGGATACTTTGTCGCCTTCAACAACAAGGTTGCTGTATTCAAACGTTGTGTAGGAAAGACCAAAGCCGAAGGGGAAAGCTACGGGAACGCCTGCTGTGTCGTAGTAACGATAACCGATGTACAAGCCTTCGCGATATTCTGCTGTTGCACCGTGTCCGGGATAGTTGTTTGCGCAACTGCAATCTTCGTATTTGATAGGATAAGATTCGGACAATTTGCCGGAAGGGTTGACTGTGCCGACCAAGATATCCAAAATTGCTCTTGCGCCTGCTTGACCGGGCAAGTATGTATGTAACAATGCGGGAACTGCATCAACGAAAGGCAATTCAACTGCGCTACCACATGCCAAAACGACTACTACGTTGTCGTTGACTTTAATCAATTCGTTGAGCATATCAATTTGGTTTTGAGGGATTTTGATGTTGACTCTATCCATACCTTCGGTTTCGGTAACTTCGTCCAAACCGATGTATGCCAATACGATTTCTGCTTTCTTTGCAAGGTCAATTGCTTCGTCTGTCAAAGCCTTATTCTTCTTGCCGTATCTGTCAAAACCTGCGCACGTGCCGACAACTTCAAATTTATCGGAGTATTCGCCCAAAATTTCCAACGTGTCGTCCAATTTGATGGGGTTGACGATGGAGGAACCTGCACCTTGATAACGAGGTGTTTTTACGAAGTCACCAATGAGAGCAACTTTTGCACCTTTCTTCAAAGGCAAAATGCCGTTGTTTTTAAGCAATACCATGGATTCTTCGGCTGCTTGACGTGCAATTGCGTGGTGTCTTTCGGCTGCTTCGGGAGCAACAACGTTGGGTTGGTCTGCGGGTCTGTCTTTGTAAACTTCTTCCGTTGTGTAGATGAGGTCAAGCAATCTATCAACTGCTTCGTCAACAACGTCTTCGGAGATAATCTTGCGATTGACAGCGCGTTCAATGTCAATGGAAGATTCGCCACCTGTTGTGGGCATTTCCAATTCGTTGCCTGCAAGCAATGCTGCGACACGGTCGTTGTCTCCACCCCAGTCGGTTACTACAACGCCTTTAAATCCCCATTCGTCACGAAGGATTTCTTTCAAGCAGTGCATATTTTCGTTTGCATATTCACCGTTGATAAGGTTGTAGGAAGACATGATTGTTTTTGTTCCGCCTTCTTTTACTGCAATTTCAAATGCTGTAAGGTAAATTTCGCGAAGTGTTCTTTCGTCCATTACCGAGTCGGAAGCCATACGGCGTTCTTCTTGGTTGTTTCAAGCAAAGTGCTTACAGCAAGAGGAGATACCGTTGGATTGCAAACCGCGTACCCAAGCGGCTGCCATCTTACCTGCCAAATAAGGGTCTTCGGAGAAGTATTCGAAGTTTCTGCCACAACGAGGGTTACGTTTCATGTTCAAGCCGGGGCCGAGCAAAACGTTAACTTTCAATGCAACTGCTTCTTCGCCCAATGCTCTACCGATTTGTTCGCCCAATTTTTCGTTCCAGCTGTTGGCAACTGTTGCGCTTGTGGGGAAACAGGTTGCAGGGATTGATGCGTTCAAACCAAGGTGATCGGCTGCGGCTGCTTGTTTTCTGATACCTGTGGGGCCGTCGGACAAGAACATTGAAGGAATGCCGTGTTGAGGATAGTCCACCGTTTGCCAGAAGTCCTTACCGGACAACAAGCGCGCTTTTTCTGTCAGCGTCATTTTTTCAATAATGTGTTTGTATTTCATAGTTACTCCCTTTATTAGGCAAATACTTCTGCCTTAAATTTTATTTCTTTTTTAAGTTGCGACGTTTCAAAATTTGTGCTTTGCTTGAAAAACAACCACGAATTTTGACAAAGAAAACGCCCACGAGTTGCTTGAATTTAGTAAAAATTTTCCTTGCGAAAATTTGCTTTTTTCTCGTGAAATAAAAAAGCATACTACTGCTAGTTAAATTATATCAAATCAAAAACAAAAGTCAATACTGATTTTGAAAATAATAGGGCAATTTTTAATATTTTTTTTCAAAAAATGTGACAAAATGTACAACTTTTTATGGTGGCAAAATTAAGTAAAAGTTGCTCTGTTTGGCGAAAATTTGCCAAATGAATATTTGAAGAAAAATGAGTGTTTTTTCTTTAAATCAGCAAAAAACTCTACTGTTTTTTTAGTTTTACATAAAAAAACGTTTGTTTTTTATGTAACGTTCTTTGGACAATTTTGCATTGTTGCTAAGCAAAATTGCCACTTGGTGTTGACAAGCAGAAACAAAATGTGGCAAAATATATTAGTAGGAAAATTATGCTTAAATTTGCTATCGTAAGTGATAATAAAACCTGCCAAAAATTGAAAGAAATTTTGGCAAAATGTGCAAAAGATTGGCAAACGCAAATTTGCGTTGACTCGTTTTTTGATGGAGATGAAATTGCATCAGACTACAAATCGGTTTGGGATGTGATAATTTTGGACTGCAATCTTAAACGTATGGACGGATTTGTTTCGGCGAAATACATTCGCACTTTGGACAAGCAAGTTCCTTTGTGTTTTGTTGCAAACGACGCATCACAAGCGTTGATTGGATACACCGTACAAGCGAGTGCATTTTGGCTTAGACCCTTGCAAGCCGAGCAAATTAACCGTGATTTGCATGTTCTTGTGAAAAATTTACTTGACGAAAATCGTGAATTTTTGAAAGTAAACACCGAATACGGCATACACAAGTTGGAACTGGGTGAAATTGTCTATATTGAAAGTATGAATCACAAGCTTATCGTCCACGCACAAGATGCCGAGTACACCCTTAAAAGCACCATGGGAGCAATGGAAGACTTGTTGATTGATAAAGGCTTTTTTAGATGCAACCAAGGATACTTGGTAAATCTTGCTCACGTAAAGGGCATTGAAGGTGATTTTGCACTTGTTGGCAAAACAAAGCTTGCCATAAGCCGAGGCCGAAAGAAAGCCTTTTTGAACACCTACTTTGATTTTGTTCAGTGGCTTGTTTAGTTGAACGTATGAACACTTGAACATATAAATATACGTGCAAAAATGGTTGCCAAACTTTCTAAAAAAAGAAAGTTTGGCTTTTTGTACATATGAACACACGTTGCACTGCTATTTTTTTAACAAGCAAGGTTATCTTTGAAATCAAATCAATTTGTTGAGTAAAAATTATAATAAAAAAACAAACGCAATTAAATTTCTTATGAAAAATGTAAATTTCAACAAAACGTATTCGTATTAAAGCGAAAGGAAGTTTGTGTGAAAAACGGATAAAAACAACAATTTGGGCAACAGAATAGTTGCGTAAATTGGAGCATAAAACAACGCCTACTACCAAAAAGGTAGTAGGCATTTTTATTCTTTAGTGGTCC
>JAGBWW010000089.1 GCA_017629595.1 Clostridia bacterium
AGAGGAATTTTTATTCCTCTTTTTTTACGCAAAGAATACTTTTTTTGCATTTGCACAATTTTGTTGACACATCAAAAGGTTTGTGATATATTTATTTTCGCAAAAAGATTTTGCACGTGTAGCTTTAGCTCAGCTGGATAGAGCGTTTGGCTACGGACCAAAAGGTCGGGAGTTCGAATCTTCTAAGCTACGCCAAGAAAGCACTTGAATTGTTCAAGTGCTTTTTTTTGTTAACCTAGGCTACGTCTTGACTTTTTCGTTGTTGCTGATATAATTAAGGAGTAATTAACAAAAAGGAGATAACAAAATGAGAAAACTTACCATTGTTAGACGTAAAGCATTTGGCGGAAGCCTTGTTTCTTTGAAAATTTACGTAGAAGATCCTGCATCAAACGAACTTGTCATTGACGGTGTTGCATGCAAATACGTCGGTTTTGTCAATAACGGAGAATACAAAACGGTTGAAATTTCCGACGAGGCACAAAAAGTTTTTGTAATTTACGACGCAAAAACAAAAGACACACTTAAAGGCGTTGCACAAATCGAAGCAGGCACGGAAGACGTTTTGTTGACGGGTGGTTGCATACTCGATGCAAAAATTGGTGCTCCTTTCGTATTTGACGAAGTTGCCGACCAAGAACTTTTTGCAAATAGCAAACCTTCCACCAAAAAGAAAGACAGCGCTTTGAAAATTTTGAAAGTGGTTTTTATTATTCTTGGATTTTTGGCAGGATTTTTATTTGCATCAGCCTTGTTTTAATTAAGAAAATCAAAAGCACTTGAATTGTTCAAGTGCTTTTTTTTGTTGCAATTTTTGAAAGAAAAAAAGGACCAACGCTAACGTCGGTCTTTTTAATTCACACTTTTCTTGCGGTTTTTTGGAGAGAGAATAGATTTTTGAATAATTTGATTAAAATTATTTTTTACCCACAAGTTTTGTGCTTGGTTGTATTTTACTTTTTTCATAAAACACAGTCAACTTTTTACCGTGCAAAATCTTAAAAAACTACAAACATTGTTTGTAAACGTCGTTTTTTGACACACCACGGTCTTTTGCCGTTTGTTTGATTGCTTCGTTTTTGGTCATGCCCAAATCAACGTAGTGGGCAACGTGCTCTAACACGGTCATTTGGCACAAAGGATTGAAATCGGTTTTGTCAATGAGCAAAACAAATTCGCCCTTTTCGTCGCAAACGGGGTTTGACAAAGGAAAATGAATAACCTTTTCGTGCATTTTGGTCAATTCTTTTACCAAACAAGCGTTGCGTTCGCCAAGTTTTTGATACAAATAGTTCAAGTCACTTTGCAAGTTGTGGACAGATACGTAAAAGGCAAGACAGCCTTTTGTGTTGATGCCGTCCAAAAGTTTGTCTTTGTCACCATTTTTTTCAGGAAGAAAGCCACAAAAAGTGAGTGGAGGACAAAAACCCGACAACACAAATGCCGAAACAAACGCACAACCACTTCCAACAACCGTATAAGGTATGCCATGTTCTTGCAACGCCAAAACAAGCGATGCACCCGGATCACAAATGCAAGGAGTGCCTGCGTCGGAAATGACGGCAACGTCTCCGTCACGAGCCTTTTGCAAAACAAAATTTTGTTGTTGCTTTTCGTTGAATTTGTGAAAACTGTACAAAGGCTTTTTTACGTCGTAGTGGTTTAACAAAATTTGCGAGTGACGAGTGTCTTCACAAAAAATGCAATCTACTTGTTGCAAAATTTTGTGAGCGCGATATGTCAATTCGTCCAAATTTCCAATGGGTGTCGTTACAAAATATACCATTATATTTCTCCTATAACCTTTACAATTGTTGGGTGGCGACAAGCCGTTTCATTTGCTCGCTTTCTTTGCCAAATTGGTCAAGTTCTACAAGGCAAGGTAAAACTTCCAAGGGCTCGTTTGAGCCTTTTATTGCCCACACAACGGCAATACGCGGGGCATTGCCCATCTTTGAGCATACGGGCAAAACTTTGGCAAGGGGCAAATTGTATTGCTTAAAACAGACCATCATTTCGTCTAGACGGTCGTACGGAAAACATGCAACGAAAGTTCCTTTTTCTTTGAGTAAAAGTGAGGCCGACTTTGCCAACTTGGGCAAAGTCAAAAGCAGTTCTTCGGTGCAAATTTGTTTTGACAAGTCAACACAATTTTTGCTCACCTTTCTGTACGGCGGATTGCAAACGACAAAATCAAATGCATTTTGATTGGTTTGGGCAAAATGGCTTACGTCACAGCAAACCACCTTTATTTTGTCACACAATCCGTTTAGTTCAACTGATCTTGTACACATATTTGCAAAAACTTGTTGCACTTCCACCGCCACAACGGACTTTGGCGCATACTTTTTTGTGGCAAGCAACGATATGACACCACTTCCTGCACCAATTTCGCAAAGTGATTTTTGCTCTGCTCCAAACAAGCAGTTTGCCAAAATAACCGAATCGGCGTTGAAACGATATAACTTTTTGCTTTGTATGATTTTTAGTCCGTCACAAAGCAAATCTTCAATTTTTTCATTTTCTAAAAGTGTCGTCATTGAGATGATTTTAACATATATCTTTCACTTTTTCAACAATAAACAAAAAAAAGCCCGTGCTTAAATGCACGGGCGAGAAAAATTTTTTGTTATGCTTCTTCAATTGCACCGACAGGGCATTGACCTGCGCATGCACCGCAATCAATGCAAGTGTCTGCATCGATAACGTATTTGCCTTCGCCTTCGGAAATTGCACCGACAGGGCAGCAGGCAGCACAACTACCACAAGAGATACATTCGTCATTAATTTTGTGAGCCATAATATTTTCTCCTTTATCTTAATTAAGATATTTACATTATAAGACAATAAATTTGTTTTGTCTATCAAATTTTGACATCTAGTCTTCCAATACGTCTTCTTCCTCTTCGGCACAAGGACAATTTACGTCACATTGATTTACGTTGAGTTGTTGCAAAGTGTACGTCTTGATTTCCACTTCATCGCCTTCAGTGGCGACTTTGACGTTTACCGTACGTTTGAGCAAGTCAACTGCAACCACCAAACCCTTGCCGTCGGGCGTTTCCACTTCGGAATTGACTTTGGGCATAACTTTGAGCGTTTCAACGTAGTGTTCGTTTTCAAATTTTAAGCAACACATAAGTCTTCCGCACAAACCGGAAATTTTGGTGGGATTGAGGGAAAGTCCTTGGTTTTTTGCCATTTTGATGGATACCCTTTCAAAATCGCCCATATAACTGTTGCAACAACAGGCTCTGCCACAAGGGCCAAGACCACCCAAAAGTTTGCACTCGTCTCTTATGCCGATTTGTCTGAGGTCAATGCGAATTTTGAACACGCTTGCCAAGTCTTTTACAAGTTCTCTAAAATCCACACGGCCTTCTGCCGTAAAGTAGAAAACAATTTTGGAATTGTCAAAAGTGTAGTCGCAATCAACAATTTTCATATCCAAATTTCTTTTGGCAATTTTTTCTTCGCAAAGTTTGATTGCTTGTTTTCTACGTGCCAAGTTGTCGTTGTGCAAACGCGTGTCGTCCGGTGTTGCCTTTCTTACGATAGTTTTGAGTTGACCGACAATTTCCGATTGATCAACGTCACGGTTGGCAATGACCACTTTACCATATTCTACGCCGTGGGTGGTTTCCACTATGACACCTTCTCCAACGGAAAAAACTACGTCAAGAGGAGAAAAGTAGTAAACTTTGCCCACTTCTTTAAATTGAACGCCTATTATATTTGGCATCTGAATTTTACCTCCAATACGTCCGCCACAAAGTTGTCAATGACAACGGAAAAGTTGACGGCACTGTCTATATCTTTTTTTGCTTGTTCAACAAGTTCAACAACGGCCAAAACGGCAGGTATGGAATAGTTGGCGCAAATTGCTTCAATTTCTTCCTTCCACTCGTCAAGAACAAACTTGTCTTCATTTAAGCGATAGTCCACCGTTTGCATCAATACGGCGGTGAGTATTTCCCAATATTTGTCCACGTTGTCCTTTTGATTGTTCAAAAGCGCAACGAAAGGCAATGCGTTTTTGGTGGACGTTGTTGTCTTTAATGCTTGGATAATTTCTTCCAAAGCACCCAAGTAGGTGACGTCGGAAACCACTTCTTCGGCTTTTGGTAAACTGCCGTCACACAAAAGGGTTGCCACTTGACACAATTTCTTGGCACAACCAAGTTTTGCCAAATAATCAACCACGTCGCTTGCTTTTGACTTTTCGCTTGTCAAAACTTGGCAACGGGACAAAATCGTGGGCAACAAGCCTTGTGCGTTTTCCACTGCAATGAAAATGTAAACGTTTTTGTGGGGTTCTTCCAACGTTTTTAACAAGGCGTTTTGCCAATTGGCAACGGCAACACCCTTTAAGCTGTTGCACGCGTTAATCAAAAACACCTTTTTGTCCCCTTCAACGGGGCGTTTTTCCTCCTCTTCCAACAAAAAACGAACGTCGGCAATTTCCATTTTGTCGGTGTTTTTTTCTTTGTTTTTGTTGGGTAAACGAAAGACGTCCAAATGGTTGCCTGAAAAAACTTTTCGGCAAGTAAGACAGCCGTTGCAACCGTTGTTTTTGCACAACACAACGTCGGCAACCCACGTAAGAAGGTTGTCGGCAAGTTGCTTTTCACATTGCAAAACATAACTGTTGACGGACGTGCCTTGTTCAAAAGCTTTTGCCAACGTTTTTACTATGTTGTTGTCCTTTAACAATGCAAAATCCATTAGAGTACGTTTCTCAAAGTTAATGCGCGAATAATTTTCTCGTGCGTTTCGGCAATCGTTCCAGATGCGTCAATGACAATGAAACGTTCGGGATAGGTTTTGATGAGTTGTTTGTAGGCATCGTACAACGCTTCGTGAAAAGAGATGTCGGCAATTTCCAAACGGTCGGCCTTGTCCACGCCACCTTTACGCAAAAATGCTTGTTTGGGGGGCAAATCCAAAAATACAGTGTATTGGGGCATGCATTCGCCAACGGCAATTGCGTTGAGCGCAACCACCTTTTCCAAGCCCAAGCCTCTGCCTACGCCTTGATAAACGTAAGAACTGTCCACAAATCTGTCGCAAATGACCGTTTTACCCGCTTTGAGTGCAGGCAAAATCTTTTCTTCCACGTGTTGAGCACGACTTGCAGAATACAAAAAGGCTTCGCACAAATCGGTGATGGAATCGTTTTTTGCATCCAAAATGATGTCACGGATTTTTTCCGCAACCACACTTCCACCCGGTTCACGAGTGAAAACTACGTTGTTTAAACTGTGTTTTTTGCAATAGTCTTTGAGCAAGTTTATTTGGAAACTTTTTCCAACACCATCACAACCTTCAAATGTAATAAAGTTTTTCATAACTATTTGATTATATCAAACTGCCGTCTTTTTGTAAAGACTATTTGAAAAAACCGTTTTAATAACTAAAACGGTTTATGCAATGTGCCTTATATTGGGAATCATCATGTGGGGAATATACTGCAACAAGTCACGCGCAACGTTAAGTTGTGCTTCGGCATTTTTGAAATCGCCGTCTTTTACGTAGGTTGCACATTCGCTAAATCTTAAACTAAGTTCGTAGGTGTCCACGTGGGGCAACATCAACTCGGTTGTTTCGCGCAATTTGTACCAATCTCTTTCAAGTTGTTGATATTGGCTGAGAGTTGCTCTTTCCGTTTGACAAAGAGCAATCATATCGTCACACTTTTGAAGCATTTTGTCGTACTCGTTTCGCAAAAAGAACACTTCAAAAAGTCCTGCGGACAAAACAATTGCCAACGCAATGAATAAAGTTATCCAAGTTTTAACGCTCATCTACCAACTTACCCCCTGCAAGAGTTTTGCAAAACAGTTCGCCACGCATAAATTGTACCACGATACGATTTTCTTGGTCCACCGTGAGCATGGCAACGTCTTTAACCTTGTAACCACACTTTTTGACAAAGTCTTCTATTATCCTTTTGTCAATGCCGTTGCGCTTGATGTCTTCTTCATCCCACTTCCCGTCCAATATGACGGGGACGGGCAACGTTTGTTGTTTTTCTTCAAATGATTTTTTCGGGACGACGGTCAACTGTCCGTTGGTTTCCATAACGCCGTAAAGCACCTCTTCAAAGGAAAAATGACCTGTTGTGCGCAATGCTTGTAAAAGGTCGGCAACTTGCATATTCATTTGTTTTAACGCAAACAAATTGATGCCCTTTTTGTCGTAAACTACCACAGCCTTGCCCGATATGATTTTTTGCATACTTGCATTTTTGGACATTATGACGATTATTTGATGAATTATGAACATTGTCAAAATTGCCACTATTCCGTACGTCAAAGGTATGCTTCTGTCTGCCATGGGAATGCAAGCCAATTCGGAAATGACCAAAGTTATTACCAATTCAAAAGGCTCCATTTCTCCCAATTGCCTTTTACCCATAAGTCGCATGACGACAAGCAAAACGGCAAAAAGTATTATTGCTCTGAAAAATATGATTAACATAACGATTTTATTTTGTGTTTTTCCCTTTTTGTTATACACAAACAGCATTGACAAATCATGAAAAAAGTTAGATAATTACATAAGTAAAGTAGGCAACTTTCGTTGTTATTGTAACAAGATGTGACGTTTCTTGTGAACAAAAGGATTTTTTTCGTGATAGGTCGTTGCATCCGTTTCATACACGAATTCTTTGTAAACTTTTACAAGGAGTTTTTTACTTATGAACAAAACTTTGAAAATAACTTTGACGGCAGTTTTTACTGCTCTTTGTGTGGTATCCAACATTTTTACCATTCCACTTAATGCAAGTGCAACACAAGTGTTTTCTTTTGTGTATTTTTTGTGCTTTATTGCAGGAATTTATCTTGGTCCCGTTTCGGGCGCATGTGTAGGCTTTTTGGGAGATTTGATTGGACACCTTATTCACCCTTTGGGAGCATACAACCCCATAATTGGTTTGTCTTGCTTGCTCATTGGCGTAATACCCGCCATTTTGTGGAAATTGCCTTTTAAAACTTGGGCAAAACTTGCTCTTTCTTTTGTTATCTGCCTTGTGGTTTGTACGGCATTTTTGAACTGCCTTGGCATCTACCTTTTTATCAATTCATCAAAAGGATTTTTTGCCTTTGTGCTAGGACGTATGATTTTCCAAGGCCCAGTTGCTTTGGCTAACGTAATTTTGGTTTTCCTTTTGGTAAAATCAAAATTGATTGATAAGTTGATTGCAAAAACAAACGTAAATTAAAAATTAGTTGGTATCGTGATAAGAATTAGAAATAAAACTCTAAATATTTGCTTTACTGCCATTTTGACTGCGCTAAACGTCGTTATGTGCATCGTTACAAACAACCTTTATGCAAGTCAAATTGTTTCCTTCGTATATTTCTTTTGCTTTTTGGCAGGAGTGTTTTTGGGAACGGTATCTTCGGCTTGTGTTGGCTTGATGGGATACGTAATCAGTTTTATGGTGGCGGCATACGATTTGTTTAACCCATTTTTGCTTTTGAGCAACGCCTTGGTCGGGGTTATTGTCGCGCTTTGTCAACACCTTCCCATAAAAAGCGTTTCCAAAAAAATTCTTATCGCTTTTGTTATCGTTTCCATTGTTTGCACCACCTTTTTGAACACCTTTGGTCAATGGTGGGTGGCAAGTGGCGAATGGTCCACATTCGGCGGTTATTTTGTGAGAGTGCCTTGGATGGTTGCCGTAAACGCGCTTAACGTTGCCTTGGTTATCCTTTGTGTCAAAAAAGGAGTGTTGCAAAAAATGATAAAACACTCGGCAACACTTTTTGAAAAACAACCGTTGCTTGAACAAGAAGACAAAGAGGACGAATAATTTTTGCAAACAAAAACACGAGATTGAAAAATCAATCTCGTGTTTTTTTATTTTTTAACTGTTTATTCTTGTATAAGTACGCACATACGTTTTCTTTGGTCAACGTAAATAAGCATATAAATTGTGCCTACAACAACACCCAAAAGCAACACCGACACACCAAGCAAAGTCCAAGCAGAGATGCCCGTGGAACGAACACGTTCCCAAATTTGTACCACTTCGGAGTTGTTTGCGCCAAAGTCTTTCATTACACCCAAGCGAGTGTCAACGTAGTCTTGGTCCAAGTGATCCAAGGGGTAACGAATTTCGCTGTCAAAGAAGTAACTTGCATCTATGTTGCCATATTCGTCCAATTCGGCATATTCGTTTTCCAACAAAATTTGCAACACTTCGTCCATTTGGCAAATTTGACGAGAGTCCACTGCAGACGTGTAACCAATGTAAACCATATTTTGTGTTGCAATGTCGGGACGGTTTAGATAGTCGATGAAAAGTTTTGCGCCCTCTTCATTTTGGCAAGCAGTGGGAATTACCCAACCGTCAAACCAAATGTTTCCACCCACTTCGGGAGAAAAATAGTTGAGCGTAACGCCTTCAATTTCGCCTTCTTCAATGGCATAAATGGCGTCGCCACTCCACGCTAAGTCGGCGTATGCCGTGCCTGCAATCAAGTCGTTTTTGCCAAAGTCCACTTCGTATCCGTACAAGACGTCCTTTTGTTGAATAAGCACTTCTTCTACTGCAGAAAGCAAAGCATCGTCCACCGTGTTGATAAGTTCGCCAACCGACATGTTTTCATAACCGTAGGGCAAAAGTCCGTATTGTTTCAAATACAAAACCGTGGAAGCATAGACGTCACGAATAGAGTCTTTCATAAAAATGCGTTTATTCAAGTCGGCGCATAATTGGTCGCCGTTTGCGTCTTTGTTCCACAATACGCCCCAACCTGCTTGCTCAATTTGCTCTTGCGTAATGCCGTTGGCTTCAAAAACGTCTTGATTGTACAAAACGCCCAACGTTCCCCACATATAAGGTACCATATAGTCGCTCATTTTTACCGTACCTACTTCGGGGCAGTTGAGATTGTCAAAAACTTGGTCAATTTTTGCAACTATTCTATCATCCACGTATTGACTGTTTTGATAACTTGCATCAGTAAAATAGTTGATAGGTAAACAATAACCGCCTTCAATCAATTTTTGAATTGCATATTCGCTTGGACAAATGACGTCAACGTCGGCATCGCCTTGTTGAATTTTGGTCAACATAGTTTCGTTTGTGTCAAACGTAACGTAAGTTATGTCCACGGTGCGACCAGTTTGTTCAAAGTAATAGTCGGCAAAATCTTCCAAATCGGTGTCGTAAATGTAGTCTGCCCAGTTGTATATAACAAGTTTGTCACTTTGGTTGGGTTGACAAGCACACAACGTGAAGACAATCATAAGAAGCGCCAAAATCAAAGAGAAAGTCTTTTTCATTTTAACCCTCCTTTGCGTTGTTCTTTTTTAAGTTGACAATGAGCAACGCCGTCATAACAACAATGAAAATAATGGAAAATACTGCAAACCAAAAAGGTTCCAAGCTTTTAAGTCTTGCGTCTTCATAAATGAAGGTGGACAACGTTTCAATGCCCGTTTGTCCTTTGTTGATTTGCGTAATGATGAAGTCGTCCATAGAAATTGTAAACGCCATAACGAAACCGTTGACGATGCCACCCGACAAGTAGGGAAATATGACGTGCGTCAATGCTTTGAGAGGTTTGCACCCTAAGTCAAGCGCTGCTTCGTACAAGTTGGAGTTCATTTGCTTTAAGCGAGGCAAAATGGACAAAACTACGTAAGGTGTGCAGAAAGACACGTGCGCAATGATAAGTCTTGTCCATCCTTGGGGAAATGCAAAGGTGGCAAAAAAGACCATCAAACTTACTGCCATGACGATTTCGCTGTTTACCAAGGGAAGTTGGTTGACAGCCAACGTAATCTTTTTGAGTCTGGGCTTTAAATAGAAAATGCCGATTGTGGCAAACGTTCCCAAAATTGTGGCAACCACCGCCGACACAATTGCCAAAACAAAGGTGTTTTTGAGTGCATCCAACAATGCAGGTGTCTTTTCCGACGTGAAAATGGACGTGTAGGCTTCCAACGTAAATCCGTTTGCAAAAGAAAAGTTTGCGTTGTTGGTAAAGGAAAAGACGATGATTACCAATATGGGCAAATAGAGTACTGCCAAAACAATAGCCAAATAGCTTTCGGCAAAAATGCGTTTTGCTTTGTCTTTTTTCATCACAGCATACTCCTTGAAACGTCATCATCATTGCCACCTGCACGGTTGACCAAAAGGTTGAACAACACCACAAGAAGCAACATTACCAAACTCATAACACTGCCTACGCCATACATATTCTGTGAAAACTTTGTTTGTATGGAATCGCCAAACAAGAAAATTTGACGATTGCTCAAAAGTTCGGAGATTGCAAAAGTAGATACAGAAGGAATAAACACCATCGTTATTCCCGACAAAATGCCCGTCCACGACAAAGGCAAAATCGTCTTGACAAAGGTCTCTAAATTGTTTGCACCCAAATCGTGAGATGCTTCAATCAAACTTTTGTCAATGCCGGAAATTGCCGTGTGCAAAGGCAAAATCATATAGGGCAAATAGTTGTAAACCATACCGAAAACAACCGTACCCATGCCAAGTTCAATGCCAAGTGCCAAGAAAATGGCTTTTGTGGACAAGGTTCTTATAAGAAAGTTTACCCAAGTGGGCAAAATGAACAACAAAACGTAAACTTTGCTTGATGCGTGATACTTGGACAAAAAATATGCCGTGGGATAACCGATAAGTAAACACAACAAAGTGGTTGCAAAGCCTATGATAAGCGAGTTTTCCAAGACTTTCAAACCCGTTACGTCGGAGAAAAATTCAACAAAATTGTCTAAACTGAGCGCACCGTCCACCCAAAAGGCGTTGAGCAAAATCAATACCAAAGGTACCACCACGAACAACAACAAAAAGAGTACGTAGGGATAGGCAAAGGCGCGTCTAGTCAACGTGAAACCTTTAGTCTTCTTCATCGGGCAATACCTCAATAATCAATTTGTCTTGTGCTACGGAAATACCAACTCTGTCGCCTACCAACCAATCGTCTTCCGTATCAACGAAAAAGTCAAAGTATTCGTCCGTGCGAACGATACATTGGTAATAACTGCCTTTGTAAATACTGCTGACAACCGTTGCACCGATGATTCCATCTTCTTCGTCGTCGTGTACCACAACGTCGTCAAAGTCAATGGATACCTTGACCTTAGTGCCGATGGGAAGGTCTGTGTTACATTGGAATTTGCCATTGCAAAATTCCACCACGCCGTCGTCAACCATTTCGCCTTCAACGGTGTTGATGATGCGTTCTTTGTGCATAACTTGAATATCAAAAGGACGGACGTACAAACCGACAACGTCTCCTTCCGTTTTAGGTATGTTGTCTCTTATTTGAATTTCGTTTTCTTCTTCGTCCACAGTGTTGACCGTTGACAAGAAGTGGTCGCCTTTGAAAACACAACTGGAAACTTTTACTTGAAGTTGTGCCTTTTCGTCGTCTTTGGCTACGCATACCCAATCTTCAGGACGGATGATTACGTCAATGGGTTCGTTCCGTTTGAAACCTTTATCAACACATTCAAAATCATGATTGATAAAGTTGACGCAAAAGTCGCTTTTCATCGTTCCCGAGAAAATGTTGCTTTCTCCAATGAAGTCGGCGACGAATGCGTTGGCAGGTTCATCATAAACTTGTTTGGGGGTGCCAATTTGTTGGATTACACCGTTTTTCATAATGATGATTCTGTCCGACATGGTCAACGCTTCTTCTTGGTCGTGTGTTACGTACACGAAAGTGATGCCCAAGTTTTTGTGCATTGCTTTGAGTTCCAATTGCATGTCTTTGCGCATTTTCAAGTCCAATGCGCCCAAAGGTTCGTCCAACAACAAAACTTCCGGTTCGTTTACCAATGCACGAGCAATGGCAACACGTTGTTGTTGACCACCAGAAAGAGAATCTACGCTTCTGTAACCATAGTCTTCCAAGTCCACCATTTTCAAGGCTCTTTCTACCTTTTGAGAAATTTCTGCCTTTGTCAACTTGCGATAGAGTTGATAGGTCTTGTCGCCCTTTTGCTTGGTACCGTTTTCAATAAGTTTGTTTTTAAGTCCAAACGCAACGTTGTTGAATACGTCCAAATGGGGGAACAATGCGTACTTTTGGAAAACCGTGTTGAGATTGCGACGGTAAGGAGGCACCGTCGTAATGTCTTCGCCGTTGAACAAAATTTGTCCGTCGGTGGGTTTTTCAAACCCTGCAATCATTCTTAAAGTTGTCGTTTTGCCACAGCCGGAAGGGCCCAACAAGGTGATGAATTCGCCCTTTTTGATGGAAAAGGAAACGTTGTTGACGGCAGGTTTTGCTCCAAAATATTTATTTACGTTTTTAATTTCAATAATCTTTGATGTATCGTTTGTCTTTTTCATTGGCTCTCCTTAGAAGTTGCTGGGGGTTGTAACCCACAAAACTTTCGCTTGGTCTTTATACGAATTTATAAGTTGATGCTGACGTTTGCCGTCCAAATAGAAGGCTTCGCCCTTTTTGACCGTGTACGTTCGTTTTTCACAAACAATTTTTATTTTGCCTTGCAAAACGTAACCAAATTCTTGCCCTTCAAAAGGCTCTCTAACAACCGAACTACCCGAAGCAGGTAAGGTCAAAATGATTGGTTCCATTTCGTTTTTTTGAGAGTTGGGAACAAGCCAAATGCTTGTGCCGTCACCGTTTGCCGATTGAAAATAATCTTCTTGAGAAAACACAACCTTTTCGTTTTCGTTGTCGGCAAAAAACTCTTTGAGCGAAACGCCAAGACATTCCAAAATGTCCACCAAGGTTGCAATGGACGGACTGCACAAATCGTTTTCCAACTGAGAAATGTAGCCCTTTGTAAGTTCGCATCTGTCGGCAAGTTCCTCTTGCGTGAGTGACCTTTGCAGGCGAATTTGTTTAATTTTCTTTCCTATTTCCATAAAGGTAAAACCCCCTTATAAAAATTTGTCGCAAACGTGAAAAAGCGTGCTGGCATTTTGCGACAAAAAACGCCCCTTTTACAATGTGATTATATATAGAAAAGTTAAGTTTTGTCAAACAAATACTTTATAATTACTAAACTTTTCGTGCTTTTTTTTGTACTATTTTTCTTTCCACGGCAACAAGTTTGATAAGGAATATAAAAAGTAGCTTTTTTGTTTTATTTTTTCCCTTATAAAACAAAAAATTGCGTAAAAAAAGCAAGTACCATAGTACTTGCTTTTGGAAGATTTTAAATTAACTTTTTTTGTCCGACAAAAAGGACATAATGAGCGCCGTGTACTCGCTTTCGGTGATAACGCCAACGTCAAAAAGACGTTTTACTCTTTCCAATTGTTTAGTGGTTACGTCGTCAATATAGCGAAGTTTGTCGCCGTTGTAGTTGGGAGAGTTGCCGTAGGTACTGTCCACCACTTGCGCAACCGAAAGATTGTCTTGCACTTCAAATTTTACCGGATCGTCCGAGTGCACTTCTTCTTTGGGTTGAATAATCGTGTCAAAAACGGGTTGGGGTTGTTCTTTGTCTTTTTGGACGGGTTGTTTTGCTTCTTTTTTAGAAGCACGTCTTGTATAAGATTTTCCTTCAACAACTTCTTGCTCTGTTTGTTGAGGAGCAACAATCTCTTGTTGGTCGGGTTGTTCTTGGAAAAGGTAAATTTCTTCTTTTTCTTCCGTTTTAACTTCTGCTTGTTCTTCTTTTTGAGTTTGGACTTCCGCTTCAACTTCAACAACTTCTTGCGTTGCAACTTCTTCTACGACTTGGTCTTGCTCTTGCTCAACCGTTTTGGGTTGTTTTGCTTTTGAAGGCAAAAATAAACTGATAAACAACAAAAATGCCGACAAGCCAATTGAACAACAAATTATCCAAGGCAAATAATGAATATTTTCAATTGTCCATGCCTCTTGCGTAACGTACAAAACTGCACCACTAAGCAAAATTCCGACAAACCCGATTACGTTGCCTTGCTTTAAGCAAGGTTTCTTTTTGAGCAAACAAACGTTTGAAACAAACAACAAAAGAGTGGGAAGATAGGCAAAAAGGGCAATAACCACCCAAAAAGAGAAAAGGTATTTCGTAAAGACGTCTAAATTTTGAAAATAGTTTTGATAAATTTCAAAAACCGATGCGGGCAACAAATCCGTTGCAAAACCCAACGTCAAAACCAAAGATAAAGTTGCAAAGAAAATTGCCACAACAACGTTTATAATTGATGCGATTGTGCAAAATGCTTGTTTAACTTTCATAAAACAATCCTCCCTAGATATATTGTACCAAAACCGACTGTATTAGTCAATATCACTCTCTTTTATAATATGGCAAATTGCAGTTTGTGCCAACAACAAACCTGCAACGTTGGGTACAAATGAACAACTTGCAGGGGGCAAAGAATAGTCTTTGTCAAAGCGTTTTGGCTCTTCGGTGGAATACACCACTTTGACTCCGTTGACAATTCCCACTTGTTTGAGATTTTTTCTAAATGCTTTTGCCAAAGGACAGGTGGTCGTTTTGGACACGTCGCATATGGAAAATTTCGTTGCATCCAATTTGTTGCCCGTACCCATTGAGCAAACGATTTGTGCGCCGTTTTCCAAACACTTTTGTGAGAGCAACACCTTGCTTTTTACACTGTCAATGGCGTCGCAAACGTAATGGTATTTGGAGAAATCAAATTGAAAAGCCGTGCTTTCGTCAAAGCGACAGCAAAAAGTTTCCACAACACAGTCGGGGTTTATTTGCGCAATTCTCTTTTTTGCCACTTCAGTTTTGTCTTGCCCAACGACGTCAAGCGTGGCAAAAAGTTGTCGGTTGACGTTGGACAAACAATATTTGTCGCTGTCGCACAAAACCAACTTGCCAACACCTGCTCGTGCCAATGCTTCTACACACGCGCAACCTACACCACCCAAACCAAAAACGGCTACGGTGGAGTTTTTTAATTGTTGTTGGGCTTTTTCGCCCCACAAACTGACGTTTCTTTCAAATAGGTTATTCATCTTCTTGCCTTTGGGAATTTTCTTCCGTTTCTTGCTCCTTTTTGGGATGTGCCGTCTTAAACGCCTTTAAGTCGGGCAAAATATTGACGTAAAAGCCCAAGTCACACACGAACAAAAGCATTCGGCATATAATAAAAGTGACCACGTTTACAACGGGAATAAAGGAGGTGATTGCATACAAAAAGGTGGCAATCATTTCCACAATAAACAACACGGCGTACGTTGGAACACCCAAAACAAGGCACAACGTTTTTAACACAACGTAACCAAAATTCTTGCTTGTGTAGTGAAAAATCCAATGCAATCTGTCCAAATAGTAGTTTTTCATAATCTATTTTCCTCTTTGGGTACATTGTAATTGATTGCTCTTTTTGTGTCAATAAGGTGTTGCTTTTTTTAAACGATTGTGTTAGAATACTATTCCGTTTTGGGGCTGTTTATAGATTCGCCCGTTAATTTAGATGGTGAGAAAAGCATATCGTAGAGCAAGCTACGTAAAAAGTGCAAAACAATTAAATGCAAACAACAGCATTTTCAGCAGAAGCAATTCTGCAGTTTACGCCGCAGCATAAGTTCTGGGCTCGTCACCTGTGTTTGTTGCATGGCACAGCAATGGCGTCATATAATGCAAATCGCTTGACGGCGAGTGATTTTGCGTCGGCAAGTTAAATAAATAAAAAATCTTTGCCTTGGGCGTTTTGTTTTTTGAGCAAACAAGGCGAGACCTTTTCAAAAAACTAAGTATGTAGAAACCTCATGGTCAATTGATGGTACACGGGTGCAAGTCCCGTCAGCTCCACCAAAAAAACAAAGTTTTGATACAAAATATCAAAACTCAAAGGCTTGTGGCAAAATGCCACAAGCCTTTTTTATTTGCAACAAAAGGGGGCGTTTTGCATAGTTTATTGTGAGAGCCTTCTTTATGTTTTTTAAAAAATTTAAGCATGGAAAAAATTTGAAAATTCTAACTCCCTCCACCACTTTTATTGACAACACCGTCATTTTGGGCAACAACGTAACGATTTTTGAAAACAACCGAATTGAAGCAAACACCGTGATTGGAGATAATTGCACCCTTTTACCAAATAATCACATAATCGGTTGCATCGTGGGACAAAACGTAACAATGGAAAGCACAACTGCAACAAACTGCACCATTGAGAAAGATTGCACCATCGGTCCTTTTGCACGTCTTAGGCCAAACACCCATTTGGCAAAAGGATGCAAAGTGGGTAATTTTGTGGAAATTAAAAACTCCACTTTGGGCGAAGGATGCAAAGTTTCTCACCTTGCCTACGTTGGAGATGCCGACTTGGGCAAAAATTGCAACGTCGGTTGTGGCGTAATTTTTGTGAATTTCAACGGAAAAACGAAAAATCGCACCGTTGTTGGCGACAACTGTTTTTTGGGAAGCAACTGCAACATAATTGCTCCCGTACATATAGCAAACGACGTTTACGTTTGCGCCGGAACAACCGTCACGGACAATCTTGAAAAGGGCGATTTTGCAATTGGTCGCACAAGACAAGAAGTTAAAAAAGACCGAGCATATCAATACTTGAAGGAGAAAGATTGATGGGAGTTTTTTTCGGCACGGACGGTTTACGGGGAAAGGTAAACGTTGACTTGACAAGCGACGTCGCCTACAAATGTGGCAATGCTCTTGCAACTTTGCTTCCATTTTGCACCATTTTGATTGGATGCGATACACGAAACTCCTCTTCTTTTTTGACTTGCTCCTTTGCCTCCGGTGCAACCAACGGTGGAGCCAACGTGATTGACTTGGGAACAGTACCCACGGCAGGCGTTGCCTATTTAACAAAAAGATTAACCGCCGACTTTGGCGTGGTTATTTCGGCAAGTCACAATTCCAAAGAATACAACGGAATTAAAATCTTTGATAAAAATGGATTTAAGTTGGATGAAAAACAAGAACTGTTGTTGGAAAGAAATTTTATTCAAACAAAAACTTGTCCTTTCAATAAAATTGGCAAATACGTCCAACGTCATCAGCTGGTCACCCTTTACAAAGACTTTTTGATGCAAACTTCCACACGGCTTGATGGTCTTTTTGTCCTGTTGGATTGTGCAAACGGCGCAAGTGGCAACGTTGCTCCCCTTGTTTTCAAAAAGCTTGGAGCAAAAGTGTTGGCTTTCAACACCAAAACCGACGGTATGAGCATAAACGAAAATTGTGGGGCACTTCATCCCGAAAAGCTTGCACAAAAGGTGGTTAAACTTTCAGCAGACGTGGGTTTTGCCTTTGACGGCGATGCCGACAGATTGATTGCCGTAGATAAGTTTGGCAACGTTATTGACGGAGATATGGTCATTTTTGGGCTTGCCAAATACCTTAAATCCAAAGGTACACTTAAAGGCGACAAAGTTGTTGGCACAAGCCATACCAATATGGGTGTGGAAAAAGAATTGAAAAATCTTGGCGTTTTGCTTGTTCGTGCTGACGTCGGCGACAAATACGTTTTGCAAAAAATGTTGAGCGAGGACGTCGTTGTGGGTGGAGAACAATCGGGTCACGTCATTTTGAAAGATTTGCATACCACGGGGGACGGAATTTTGACGGCGTTGGCTTTGAGTAATATCGTGGTAAAAGAAAACACCACTTTGAACAAAGTTTGCGCTGTGAAAAAATTCCCTCAAACAAACGTAAACGTTGAAGTTTGTGACAAATTTAGAGTGATGAACAACGAACGTCTTGCCAACGAAATTTCCAAATGGTCAAACGTTCTTGGCGACAATGGTCGCCTTTTGATTCGGGCAAGTGGCACAGAGGACAAAATTCGTGTTATGGTGGAAAGTGGCGAAGCAAAATCCAACGAACACATTGCCAACGTTGTTGCAAACCTAATTAAAGAAATTGACTGCTAAAAAAAGTTACACTAAAAAAGCCCGCCGACGTCACTTATTTGTGATTTGTCGCGGGCTGTTGTCTTTTTTTTTACAAAAGGAAAGTTAAGACGTTTTGTTTTCCTTCTTTTGGTCTTTGCCTTTCTTTTTTCTCGTTGCCACTTTAGGGCCTTTTATCTTAATTGAAGGCGGAGGGGGATTGGGCAATTTTATTTGGATTTTGTTGTCGTCCATTTTGGTTTTCTCCCTTTTTTTAGCAATTGTACCACAACAAAAGGAAAATTTCAATACTCGCAACAAAATAGCCAAAAAGTTGTGGCGAAATTTTTGTACATTGTTTTGCAAACGTTTGACAAGTTGTTGTTTTGTTGCTAGAATATATCTCGCCGCTGGGGTGTAGCGCA
Source organism: Clostridia bacterium (assembly GCA_017629595.1). Lineage (GTDB taxonomy): Bacteria > Bacillota > Clostridia > Christensenellales > CAG-314 > RGIG2220. The sequence continues at coordinate 18,215 of JAGBWW010000089.1, forward strand.
GCTTGGTAGCGCGCATGGTTAGGGACCATGAGGTCACGAGTTCAAGTCTCGTCACTCCAACCAGCAAAGTGACGGCACTTATTGGTCACAAAAAATTAGAGCAAACAAAGGTTTGCTCTATTTTTTTTGCTTCTTTTTTGTTTGTCACTTTGCGTCGCTTTCGTGATGAGAGTTTGAAATAACGTGACGTTCGCTTACGCTCACTATTTATGTCGCTTCGCTCCTTACGAGTCTCGTCCGTCCTTTGTATAAAACTATTGCGAAAATCTTGGGTTTGTTTGACTTTGGATGGAGTTTTTTATATAATGGGTGGGATGAAATTTGGAGAAAATTTGTATGCGACTTAGATTGAAAAAACATTTGCAAAGCCGTCTTGCCGTTGCGGACAATTTGCTCAAAGTTGATACCCAAGAATTGAACAGTCACATTGCCACGCAAAACGCCGAGTGGTTGGATTGGAAAGAAGTCTTTCACAACGACCACCCCACGTGTCTTGAAGTGGGTTGTGGTATGGGTGGTTTTGCCAAAGGCTTTTTTGAGAAATTCCCCGAAATTAACCTTGTGGCTGTGGAAAAACTTTCCAACGTAATCGTTTCGGCTTGTGAAAAATGTAGCCACTGCACCAACGTCCGCTTTTTGAACGCAGGGGCAGAATATTTGGAAAAATACATTGCATCACATTCAATTGACACCATTTATCTCAATTTTTCTACACCTTTTCAAAAGAAAACGTATGCAAACAGACGTTTGACCTATCCAAGATTTTTGAATATGTACCAACGTTTGCTTAAAGACGGTGGCAAAGTAATTCAAAAAACCGATGACGACGATTTCTTCATTTGGTCCAAAGAACAATTTGAAAAATGCAATTGGCAAATAATTGCTGAAACACAAGATTTGCACAACAGCCCTTACCTGGAAGGCAACATTGTTACCGAATACGAACAAAAATTTTTGGACGTGGGCAAAAACATAAACTACGTTTGTGCCACTCCACCTAAAGAATAAAAAAATAGCCAAGACCAAATTGGTCTTGGCTATTTTTTTGATATATTTTTTATTGATTTTCTTTTTTCTTTTTAAATAAAGAGGGAATTGTCATAAAGGCAATGGAGCTAAGCGCCAAAAGATATGGATAGAAAATGAAGGGGAAGATTTCGCCTACGGTAACACCTGTTAGCGACACGGCAGTTATCATTTGCGCACCATAGGGCAAAAGACCTTGCACAACACTTGCAAAAATATCCAACAAGGATGCCGTTTTGGTGTTGGTTATGCCATACTCTATACTTATATTTTTTGCAATGGGTGCAGACATCACGATTGCCACAGTATTGTTTGCCGTTGCAACGTTCATTGCCGAAACAAGCAAAGCAATGCCAAGTTGTCCTGCAACGTTGCCTTTGAACACCTTTTTGATGCCTTCCAATAAAGCATCAAAACCGCCGTATTCTTTCATCAAAGCCGAAAGAATCGTTACAAGGACGGTAACCAAAATAACTTCAAACATTCCGTTTGCACCGGCACCCATTGAAACAACCACGTCCAACAATTTTGCACCAAGCGAAAGTTTGACGATAATTGCCGACACAATGCCACCAATTAAAACTATAAATACGTTTATGCCAATTGCTCCACCAATCATAACCAAAACGTAAGGAAGCAACAGCCACAAATTTACACTTTGTGGAACGTAACTGTTGGAAACACCACTTTGAAGGGCAAATATAATCAAAATGATAATCGTAGCTATTGCCGAAGGTAGCGCAATAAAGAAATTTTCTTTGAATTTGTCTTTCATTTTGCAACCTTGCGTGCTGGTTGCGGCAATTGTTGTGTCGGAAATAAAAGACAAATTGTCACCAAACATCGCACCACCAATTACCGATGCTACACAAAGGGGCAAATCAACTCCCGTTGTGTTTGCAAGGGCAACGGCAATGGGAGCAATTACCAAGATCGTGCCACAAGAAGTGCCTAGCGAAGTGGATACAAAACACGCCACAACAAACAAAATCAAGGCAGAAAATTTTGCAGGGATGAAACTCAAAAACAACTCTGCAACAGCAGTTGCACCATCACTGCCCAAAATTCCCGAAAAAACGCCTGCGCACAAAAAAATGAGAATCATGATGACAATGTTTTTGTCAGCCAATCCTTGTGCCATAACAGAAAGCTTGTCGTCAAATTTCAAAGAAGTGTTTTGCAAGCACGCAACAAGTATTGCGACCAAAAATGCCACGACAACACTCATTGCGTAAAAGTCTTTGAAAAGCACGCTTGCGCCAATGTATATAACTAAAAAAACAGCCATGGGCAACAATGCCCACCAATTGCCTTTTTTTGTTGAAAATTCGTTCATCGTTAACTCCTAATTTGTTGACAAATTGTACGATAATTTGACGCAAAAGTCAACACAAAGAATAGTGGTACTATTTTTTGTTTGTAAACCAAACTTTGAAGTTTTTTATAATTAAAAGGTTAGGAGAAAAAGCCCTAACCTTTTTGTTCTTGTAATTACCTTTTCGTGCCGTTTTTAACAACGAAAAGAAACAAACGCTTTGTCTTTAAAATTTTAAGCCATTATAAACGGCAAAACTTTGACAATACCCAACACCGCCCATCCTGCATGATACAAAAACAACACAAAGTAGATGGGGAAAAGCAAACCGTTTTCTTGCACGTCCAAGGCATAACAGTCACAAGCCACGCTGAAAGACAACGTCCAATCTTGAACAAAGTTCACAATTCTTTTTACCGACGTAATAAGGTGCGAAAAGACGTTGCAAGCCAAAAAGACGATGCCATAGTAGAAAAAGCCAATAATTCCCGAAAAAGCCACGGCAATCCAAAACTTTTCTTCTTCGGTATAGCCGTGCATGACGGGAGAGTCCCCGATGGTAAAACGGAACAAAAAATAGAGTCCCAGGTTGATTGCAATAGAGAAAAATATGATGACTCCTATTCCGTGGTAGGGGTTGTGCTTTTCGTTAATCATTTTTAGATTTGTTTACCTCGTCGTTGGGAGAAAGCAAAAACTTTTGAATTTGTTTTTTGGATGCTCCACTTCGTTTAGACAGCACGTCACGTGCAAAAACAATGTGTTTGCTGTCGTAAACTTGTTCCATTTCCTTTGCACGTTTTATAAAGGAAGAATAGTGGTAGTTGGTACCCCATGCGTTTTCGGCAAATGCCCAAAGTCTGGGGAAAAGGTTGTAGAATAATTTGTACTCGTCATTGACGTATTCGGTGAATAAACAACAAGCTTTGCCCAAAATTTTGGATTTGTCCTTTATAAACTTGGTTGCGTGAAATTTGTACACTTTTTTTGCAGACAAAATTTTGTGAGGGAAATCCAACGAAAAACGGCGATAGTCGGAAAGCAAAACGCTTCCACCATTTTTTACGTGAAGTTTTGTGGTGCGTGCTTTTATTCTGGACCATTGTTGACAAATAACTTCTTGTGGCAAGGCGCCAGGTGCATCGTTGTCGCACATAACAGTTTTCCCCTTTTCGCCCAAATATTTTACAAAATGGTTGAAAAAGTATTTTTGCAAATGGTCTTCGTCACGAAGTTTGAGTTGTGACATTTTTTCTTGACACTTTTTGCAATTGTGCCACTTTTCTTTGTTAAAGTTTGTGTTGGACAAGTGAACAAACTCGCTAGGGAACATAGAACAAATTTCGTCCAAAAGCTGTTCAACAAATTGGTAAACTTGATCGTTTCCTGCACATAATGCGTCTTTTGTAGCGTGCCACGTTTTTGCAACTTTGTAGGAATCTTGACAACCCAAGTAAGGGTATGATGCCAAAATTGCCAAACAGTGAGACGGCAAATTTACGTTGGGAATTACGTCAACGAAACGCTCGCTTGCATATTTGACAATTTCTTTGACGTCTTGTTTTGTCAAATAACCGTCAACGGGGACGTCGTCCACAAAACGTCTTCCCTTTTCGTGCACTTCCGAGCCGTCTCTGTGACTGCCAACGCTGTTTAATAAAGGAAATTTTTCACTTTGTAAGCGATAACCTTGGTCATCGGAAAAGTGCAAAATGAGTTTGTTAAGTTTGAGTTTTGCCATCAAGTTAATGACTTTTTTGATGGTTTCTTTGCCAAAGAAATGACGTGCAATATCCAATTGCAAACCTCGCCAAAGGTATTTTGGATCGTCGTGAATTTCGCACGCATCACAAATTAAGTCGGCACATCCTTTGTCCAAAGAAAAAAGTTGTCTTAAAGTTTGAATTGCGTAAAAAACGCCAACTTCGGTGGATGCAAACACCGAAAGTAATTTTTCCGAGCAAGCAATGTTGTAACCTTCATTGGACAAACTGACGTCTTCGGCAGGCAAACAAAACATAATCGTTGCCTTTTCGTAGTCGTCTGTAAAGGATACGTTTTTACCCAAGCCGTTGATTTCGTCAATGAACTTTTGCACCACGTTCGCAAAGGAAGGGTGGCAAAAAATTGCCGTATCATCATTTAGAGTAAATTTGCCTGACAATGAAATGTAATCTTTTGAAAATGGAATTAGATGCATAAGCTGTTCCTCTTTAATTCATTTCATCTAGAATTTTACCACAACTAACGTCAAAAGACAAGACATTTGCAAAAACTGTTTGCCCAAACACCCTCAACGAAAGGGCAAAATGACGAAAAATCTTGCTTTTTTTCTCATTTCGGGTATAATAAAAACAACAAAAAGCATATCAGAAAACGTGCACTCGTAGTCTAATTGGATAAAA
>JAGBWW010000090.1 GCA_017629595.1 Clostridia bacterium
GCTGTCGGGAATTGTTATGCTTATTAAATTGTCGCAACCGCTAAATGCATAATTTCCAATGGACGTCACGCTGTCGGGAATTGTTATGCTTATTAAACTGTCGCAACTTGAAAATGCAGAATTGCCAATTGACGTAACACTTTCGGGAATTGTTATGCTTGTCAAACCACAATAACTAAATGCACTGTCGCCAATTGACGTAACACTGTCGGGAATATTTATGGCTGTTAAACTATAGCAACTGGAAAATGCGTTGTTGCTAATGGACGTCACGCTGTCGGGAATTGTTATGCTTATTAAATTGTCGCAACTTGAAAATGCATAATTGCCAATGGACGTAACACCTTCGGGAATTATTACATTTACCAACTGAAAATAATCATAAAACGCATAGCATTTGATTGCATAATTTTTGCCGTGGCAACTTTCGGGCAAAGAAAGAGTAATCCCAGTTCCTCTATGTTTAACAAGATAGCAATTGTCGCCATCTTCAAAGAAAGTAAAACCGTTTTCATCCGTCCAAAGTTTGCTTTGCACGTTTTCCGTATATACGACAATGGCATAACGTCCAACGTAGCCATATTTAGTTGAGCCTACCTTAATTTCAAGTGAAGAGAAATTGTAAACTTCTGCAAGGAGATAACAACCATAAAATGCGTTGTTGCCGATTGTGGTGAGGCTTGAAGGAATCGTTATGCTTGTCAAACTTGCACAACGGTAAAATGCACAATCTCCAATTGTCTCAACACCTTCGGGAATTGTTACGCTTGTCAAATTGGAACAATAAGCAAACACATAGTTGCCAATGGACGTTATGCTGTCGGGAATTGTGATGCTTGTTAATCTTTTGCAATATTGAAATGCAGAGTCGCCAATGGCCGTCACTCCATCGGGAAGAACGATGCTTGTCAAACTTACACAATGGTAAAATGCACTGTTGCCAATTGAGGTAACGCTGTTGGGAATATTTATTGTTGACAAACTGGTGCAATAACTAAAGACTTCCTCGCCAATTGACGTAATGCTTTCGGGAATTGTTACGTCTGACAAATTTCTGCAGTCAGTAAACGCACCCCTACCGATACTCGTAACGCTGTTGGGAATATTTATTGTTGACAAATTGTCACAATTATAAAAGGCCCTTTCGCCAATTGTAGTAACACTGTTGGGAATATTTATGGTTAACAAATAGTAGCAATAGTAAAATGCCTCGTTATCAATTGATGTAACGCTTGAAGGGATGGTTATACTTGTTAAATATTGGTTTCCATAAAACGCTCCTGAACCAATTTCCACCACGGGCAACAAACGGACAGTGGGCAATATTTCGTAATGCCTGCGCATTTCTGTGTAACCAGTGACAACGTAGGCTGTTCCTTCTTGATTAAGTCGGTATTCAATGCCCTCTTCGACCACTGCTTCTAAATATTCCAATGGTTCGCCTTGAATTTGTAAACAACGGGAACAAGTTTGTGGCACGTCATAATTGGCATCCACCCAAACGTGCCCCAAGGGTTTCCCTTGAGTTGCACCACAATCCTTGCACGTTTTGGGCGACGTGCAAGTTGCATCAAAATAGTCGTGGCCTGCAAGTCCGCCTCTGGTTGCACCACAATCCTTGCACGTTTTGGGCGACGTGCAATTGGCATCAGAGTAGTCGTGAGGAGCAACTCTACCTTTGGTTGCACCACAGTCTTTGCACGTTTGGGGTGACGTACAGGTGGCATCAACCCAATGGTGTTTGGCAACTTCGCCATATTCTTTGCCACAATAGGCACAAACGGCTTTGTCAAAACAAGTTGCCGTGCCACCACCGTGGTTGCAAGGAGCAGGCTGACAAGCGCACAAGGTAAAAACCATTGCACATACAAACAAAAATACCACCGTAATTTTGGAAAACTTTGTCATCGCCTTTTGCTCCTTTATATATATTTACACCAACATTATATTAAAAACTTTACCAAAAGTAAATACCAAAAAAGAAAAAAGTCCGTGTGGATACACGGACTTTTTGTTACCAAATAGGTTTGGCTTTTTTGTTTTAATTGTTTATTGATTTTTTTGGGATTGTTGGGTTTGGGCTGTAATTTGTTTGGTGGATTTGATAATTATACAAAAAGAACACCCCATCAAAACAAGCATTACGTTTGCACCTTTTGAGGGTTTTGCCACTTCTACAAAAAACTGAAATTAAGGCTAAAAAGAGAAGCCGTTTTTTCCTCCAAATAAAAAAGCAAGAATAAAAGTTTTTCTTTTATCCTTGCTTATAAATTTAAATTGTATAACTCTTGCTAATCGTTTGACTTAAATACGTCGGCAACCTCGCTGATGGTGACGAATGCTTTGGGGTCTATGGAGTGAATTATGTTTCTCATTTTTGCAATTTGGAAACGGTTGACAACAAAATAGATGAGCGTTTTATCTCTGTTGGAATAACCGCCTTTTGCAGAGATTTTTGTCGTGCCACATTCAAATGCTTCCATCAAGGCAGAACTTATTTCTTGTGGTTTGTCGGTGATAATCATAACTTCTTTGCATCGGTCAAAACCTTCTACGACAAAGTCCACCGTTTTAAGTCCTGCTGCATACGTCACAATGGAATAAAGGGGCAAAATCCAACTTTCCATAATAAAGCCACAAATGACGTACAACAAAATATTGTAAAGCATAACAAACGTGCCAACCGTTATGTTGAGTTTTTTTGCAAAGATAACTGCCATAACTTCTACACCGTCAATTGCTCCACCATAGCGAATTGTAAGACCACTGCCAAGCCCTGAAATTACACCACCAAACAAGGCGCACAAAAGCAAGTCTTCCCCTGCCAAAGGAGATGCCATGCTGACGTCAATAGGCAAAACGTCGTTGATGAGCCAAGACATCAGCGAATAGATTGCAACGGCAAAAATGGAATAGATGGTAAAGACGACGCCTTGCTTTTTCAATCCAAACAAAAACAAAGGAACGTTGAGAATCAACAAAAAAAGTGCCAAAGTCATATATTCGGGAGTGATTTGTGAAAGCAAAATGGACGTGCCGGAAATGCCACTGTCATAAAGTTTGACAGGAGCCAAAAAAATGTTTACGCCAATTGCGTTGATTGTGCCTGCAACAAGCAAAAAAATGAAGTTTTGCCATCTTAATTGTTTCAAATCCAAAAGTACTTTCTTCCAAAATTTCATTTAATTTTCTCCCTTTTTCCTTATATAACAATTATATATTAGTAAAACTAACTTTGCAATATAATTTGACACATTGCAAAGTTGATTCAATGATTTTTATGAAAAAACCCAACGCATATCAGCGTTGGGTTGATTGTTTTTTGAAAGTATTTAGTTGACTGTGACAAAAAAATCAGTTTATTCTTACGTAGCCACTTTGCTCTATGAGCGTTTGTCCTTCGTTGGACAAAAGCCAATCTATCAACAATGGAACGTTGGGATTGGCGTTGTCTGCTCTGTATATAGCGTAAAACTGAATAACAATTGGATAGGTGCGATTTTGCACGTTTTCTTTGCTGGGATACACTCCGTTTATTGCCAACATTTTTACCATGTCGTTGCCAACAATTCCATCCAAATAATATCTAAACGAAAAACCAATGGATGCGCCCGTTATTGCAAAGGGGGATTTTGTTCCGATTTCGTAGTCGCCCATTATGGCTTCAAAAGTTGTTTGACTGCCACTGCCTTCCAACCTTGTCAACGGGTTTATAAGTCGGTTTGGGCCACCCACTTCTTTCCAATTTGTGTATTGGCAAGAATAAATTTTGCGAATTTGCTCCATCGTAAGGCTGTCCACAGGGTTGTTTTTGTTTACAAGAAAAACAAATGCTTCCAACCCAATGGGTACGCATACCAACTCTACACCACACTCATCAGCATATTGTTGTTGCTCACTTGATGGTGCCGAGCAGAAAAAGACGTCTGTGTCGCCATCTACAATTGCTTTGTAACCACGAACGGTGTTTTTATACTGCATGGCACTGTCACTTGCAAAATTTTCACCGTAATAGTTGTCTTTGGAAAATTGTCCTCCAACGAAAGTCACCGACCCTTCGGGATAAACGTTGTGTATGACGGAAGCATAGACGGGCACCAAGGCCGCTGCACCATCCAAAACGGGAAGATTGTCCGTCAAAGAAAAAGTTGTTGCCACTTCTGCCAAATCGGAATTGGAATTGTGTGGAATGAAATTTTCCACGTCAATCATTTGCGCTTGCGTGGCTGAACTGAAATTGTTGAAAAGTCTTCTCGTCATAAGTTGGTACATGCTGAGGTTAAACAGGCCAAACAAGACAACAACTAAGAAAATACTTGCAATTTGTTTGGTAAGTTTCATTTCCACAACTCCTGTCCAATGAAATAAATTATTGAACAATGATGATAGGCATATACCGCATAAATGAAATGTGCAAGGGTTGCCACAAAACAAAGTCCAATTATGCTAAACAGCACAATATAAAAGGTGCGATTTTTCATTTTTCTCCTCACATAAAGGCAATTGCCAAATACAACAAGCCTATACAACTAACAACGATGCCAACGGACAAACCTGCCAACACGGCAACTACGTTTTTGAGTATTTTACGAAATTTGATTTCTTCTTGCGTGTACGAACCAGGAACTTCTTGATTTTGTTTTTTTGCTTTGCGATAATATCTTGCACAAATGGCGTAAATGATCACCAAAATAATCGGTGTCGTATAAAACATTACGTCATAAAACAAATTGCCAAAAAACATAATACACTCCTTTTTTGAGAATTTAATTGATTTTTTTATTGTATCACTAAACGGCTGACAGGTCAATAAGACAAGAAAAACGGCTCAAAACAAAAAAATAAAACAGTTCACTTTTGAAAGGTCTTTAACAAAAATTTGTTTTCGAGAGGTATTGAAATTCAATAAACCTTGTATTACAACGTATTTGGTGAAATTTGGATATCAAAAGAGGAGTTTGTTATAGCAAAAATTATTAAGTTGAGAGCAAATGGTCTTGA
>JAGBWW010000008.1 GCA_017629595.1 Clostridia bacterium
TGCTACACTTTGGTCGGCAACAGGCTCTTGATTTTGCTCTTCAACATCCTCAGGCAACACAATACCGTTTTCTTGACGAAGTCGAGCAATTTCGTCTTGCAATTTGGCATTTTTTTCTTCTGCAGTAAGTGATTGGGCTACTGCTTCTTCCAAAACGTCGTCTACTGTTTTTTGTGGCTTTTGCGATGGGAATTTAAGCACTTGTACTTGTCCCAAATCCAAAATTTCGTCCACAAGCTTTACAGAGTCTTCGTCAGTATTATCCAAAGCAATCACTGACACTTCGCGCTTTTTCAAAAAACGGTACAAATATACCATATCTGCAGGGGCAGCAACAATTGCTACCGCATCTACTTGCTGATTAGAAACAACCTTTTCTACCACGTCCACCAAAATGCGATTGTCAAAAACACGAGTGTTGCGCTTTTTGATACGCATAGCAAGCGCCAAATCGTAGCCGTTGTCGTTTGCGTCGGCAATTATTTCACGGTGGCGACGATCGCTTACACCGTACAATTTACAACTTACAATCTTACCCATTGATGCAACTTGATCAAGAGCATTTTTGTAGTTATCAAAAGACAACGCACAGTTGTCAACGTCAATAAATACTGCTATTGTTTTGTTTTGAAGCATAATTCTTCCTCCAAACTTTGTTATATTTATTGTAAACTATTTGAGTCAATTTGTCTATACTTTCTTTCAAAATAGAACAAATATTGTTGACACAAACCGGAATCTTCACCAAACAGAGACACCAAGTAATCGGCAATTTGATTGTCAGCATGTCCCATTTCGAAATAATTGTGGTAAACCTTTTTTATCCAAGTATCCACTGGAAACACGTCGCCCTTGTTTAGACCAAACAACAAAATACAATCGGCAACTTTAGGGCCAACGCCAGATAGTGTCAACAATTGTGCGCGAGCGCTTTTTGTTGGCTGATTGAAAAATGTTGTCAAATCCATTTGTTGCAACGCCTTGGCTGTGTTGATGATGTAGCTTGCCCTATAACCTGCGCCAAGTTGTTTCAACTCGTTTTCCGTTGCATTTGCAAGAGCATCTACAGTTGGAAAGGCATACCCATTAGTCGTTTTTGCGCCATATTTAGCACACAAACGCTCGATTATACTTTGAATTCTTTTGATATTGTTGTTTGCCGAAATGATGAAACAAAAAATTGTTTCAACAAAATCTTGACGCAAAAGACGTATACCTTTGCCGTATTCGATGGCACTTTGAATAAACTTTGAGTGCTGTTGCAAACGGCAAATTGCAGGCGAATAATCAACGTCAAGCGCAAAAAAGTTGTAAAAATACTCTACGTCTTCCGTTTGTATTTCTATCACGTTGTCCGTGGTGGTTACTTGCGCAAATTTGTCCAACGAAAACACGTTGTATACGTTGTTTGACACCTTGTGATATCTAAAAAATTGTCCGCACTCCAAAGTGTCAGCCACGTTGAAGTTTGGGTAATCTACAAGAACAATCTTGTTTGGGTAAAATGTAATCATAGTAAAAAATAAAGGAGTTGACAAGCAACTCCTTTTTCCTTTGTAAAATTATTCAGCTACGGGATAAACAGAAA
>JAGBWW010000009.1 GCA_017629595.1 Clostridia bacterium
AATCAAACGAAAACAACAAAAGCACTGGTTTTTACCAGTGCTTTTTCTTTTGCAATATTTTTTGCCTGTTGCCCACCAAAACAAAAAGCACTTGGAAAATCCAAGTGCTTTTATTGTTGCGTTTTTTACGTACTAAATCACTTTATTTAATTTTTGCAGTTGTTTCAACGTCAAATTTGCCTTCATATCTTGCAAAATGGCTTTTATTGCCTTGTCCATATCGCTGTCACAAGAGTAGTCGGCTTTTACAAAGAAGTCAACTCTGTTGTCTTGCACCAAATATTGACTTTGACCTTCTTCAAAATAAACACCCACCGAGCGACCGCCACATTGACGGGTTATTTTCATAATGGGAACGTCGGTCAAACCGTCGCCAACGTAAATCATATTTTCTTGTGGAATGGGACGATCTTCTTCTTCCATATGAAGGTTCAACTTTGCATCGTCGGAAACCTTTTCAATGCCTTTGTTTATTCTAAACAAAAATTGCAACTTGCTAGAATAGTTAATGGCAAGGGCAGGCCACAAAGCAACGCCGTCATTGTCGTATATGTAATCACAAGCAAAGACCTTTTCAAATTTTTCAAAAATGGGTGTTCCTTCAATCATGGGTTTTAAGCCACAGCTGATGACGTAGTGCTTGATATTTAAACCAATGCTTTGACCATACTTATTTATACGATCAAACCAATCCAACACACCCTTGTTAAAAACGATGTTTCTGCCACATTGTTTCAAATATTCACGTGTGAACTTAATTCCCTTTTCTTCGGCTTTTTTCTTCATCAAAAGCAAGGTGGACAAAATGCCGTCCATTTCGTATTTGTCGGCCATATTGTTTGTCAAAGTCCAAAACTCTTTCGCCGTCACACCAAGGTCAGGAAAGAAAGAAAATTCTTGCATATCGGTGGTGGACAAAGTTTTGTCAAAGTCGTACATGATAGCAACAGTATTTTTCATAAAAATCTCCGTTATGCTTTTTCAATCAATTTTTGAATTAAAATGGCACAGTTTTCAAGGTCTTTTATGTAAATATATTCTTGGCAAGTATGAATATTCCTCATACCGCTTGCCAAAACCAACGAAGGAATACCTTCACGGATAAAAGCCGACGAATCGTGTCCGCCAAGACCAGTTGTGATATATTCTTCTTTAAGTCCCATTTCGTGGATACACTCTACGGCTTTTGCCATCAATTCTTCGCCACGGGGCAAATCGGACATATCATATCCATAAGTAAGGTGTGGTGCAAGTGTGTAAGAAATTTCAATATTTTCCATTTCAAAATTGTCCAAAATATCAGTTACTTGTTTGCACATTTTTTCCAATTTTTCCAAGTTAAAACTTCTTACTGTGTATCTTACGTCCGTTTGGTAAGGCACCATATAACCGGGTTGATAGGTGTTATCCAAGCGAGTTATTTGACAAAAAGTAATGTCCTCCATGTCAAAGGTCTTTTTGGGGAATTGTGCCATAAGGTCAACGGCAGCCGTCAAACTGTTGTTGTCAAGACAGGCCATTGCGTGGTTTTTAAGGCTTTTTGCTTTAATTGTTAAGCGCAACGTTCTTCCGTGTTGATCACGTTTGACAAGGCGACCGATATCGTTGCCCGTATCAAATACGTAGCCGTAGTTTACTCCAAAATCTTTTATGTTTGCCTGCAAAGCGCCGATATGACCTTTTTCTTCAAGAGCGACAAACAACAAAACCAATTTTCCGTGGGGAAGGTTGTTTTTAAGCACTTGGTCAACGGCACAAACGATGGATGCAACACCCGACTTGTCGTCACTACCCAAAATGGTGGTGCCGTCCGTTTTGATGATTTCTCCGTCAACGATGGGTTTGATTCCTTTGCCGGGAGCAACCGTGTCAATATGAGCACACAAATAGATGGGTTCTTTCGTGTTGTCGTTACCTTCAATAACAACGGCAAGTTGACAAGTTTGTTTTTCAATTTCTTCTTGTGTAAAAGGAATATGCAAATCTTTCGTAAGGTTGCCAACCGAAACGGGTTGAATGATTTTTTCACATTTCCAACCACGAGAATCAATTTCTTCAATCAAAAAGTCAACCATTGCTTTTTCGTTGAAAGATTCCGAATCCACTTGAACCATACGCAAAAAGGTATCCAAAACGTCTTTTTTAATGTCTTTCATAGTTAGTAAAATCTCCTTTTGTCAATTATAGCACAAAGGCAAAGCAAAAACAATATTATTTTTCTTGAAACACCAAAAATAGGGCAAAATTTCACAATAAACGTCCAAAATCGCCCTTGCAACAAGTGTAAAATGGCAAAAAAAGGTGAAAAAATGTACGATAAAAAAGTTGTTGTATTAAGTCAGTTAAACGGAACTTTTGCCAAAGCCAACAAAAAGGTATGCGCCATGGTAAAACTGATTTTTGACGGTCAAAAAGCCAATGGCAATCTATTTGTTTGCAATGCGCAAAGCCCCTTTATGGGCAGTTGGCTTTTAGTGATGAAAATAGACGATGCCTTTTTCAAAGTGGAATTGGAAAATTTGGAACAATCCTTTTTGTTGCCTTGTGGACAAGGTAGCAAGATAAGTTGTTTGTTGGCGTTTGTTGCCGAAGCCAACTATCCCGTTGCGAGTGGGTCTTGTGGTCGTTTTGACAATCAATTGGTCACTTTGTTGGATGAAATAGTGGAAGCCAATGCCGACGGCAATTTGGTTACTTTTTGTCAAGACTCTCCCACTCAATACGAGCAATTTGTGGCAAGTGCGGGCAATTTTTACCAAGCCGAGCCAAAGGTTTTTGACGTGGAGCAGTTCAAAAAACAAGCCGAAAAGCGTATGGATGCCGTCAAAGACTATTCCACGGCGTTTGAAAAGTATTATTCGGCAAAAACCGGCGACAACTATTATCAATCGGTAAAAGAAGAATTGACTCAACTTTTCGTTACTTTTCCGCCTTTTACTCCCTTGATGGAAAGGTTTTCCGACTCCTTTTTTGTAAAAGTAGATTGCAACGCCGACAAATATTTTGCATTGGGGGTGTTGACGAAAGATGGCGATCCAAAATATATATGTTATGCCGTTCCGGGCGAAAAAAACTTTTCCGACAAAGATTTCGTTTATTTACAAGAAGGAGGGCAAGGTTTTTGGCTTTTATATCAGGACGCAGACACAGGGCAAATAACGGTACGCCTAGATTGTGATTAAATTAGTGAAAAGTCACACGGCAAAAACTAACTTTCGCCAAACGACTAAAAGAATAAGACCTTACAATGTGATTAAATTAACAAGAAAAATAAAAAATTACTTTACATTTGCAACTATTTCCTTTATAATAACCTAGTATGTAAAATATAAGGGAGTTTTTCAATAAAATATGGTTTACTCACGCAAAAACAAGACTTTGGTAGCATTGATGGTCCTTACAGTCATGGCATTGACCTTGGCACTTGGCGCATGCACCGATACAAATAGTTTCGTTCCCAACACGTTCATCCCCACAGTAGAAAGCGTAGATAGCAACGGTGGTGTTGCAGTTCGCGTAAACGCAGCTGACGGTGATTGGATTTACTATGTGAACAACTATCAATCAAGCAATACAATCAAAAACGAATACACAGATGAAGTAAAAGATGGTCAAATCGTTCGTATCAAAGTTTCCGACTTGGAAGAACTTATTGAAATGTACTATGATAAAAACGATTCTGATGCAATTTTGTCCATCAGCAAAAAACTTTACGAAAAAGCACAAATCGTCGTACCTTACGTTGTATATTCCGGCAACACCGAAGCAACGGCAGGCGAAGGCATTTTTGTCTTTGGCGATCGTTTGTATTACAGAACACCCAACTACAACTTGGATGCACAAGGTTATGCAAAAAATGAAGAATTGTTGATCAACAGTTGCAAACTCAATGGTTCCGACACACAAACACACCTTGTTTTGGCAGACAACACAACAAGTGTTTACCTTTGCGAAGTTGACTCCAAAGTATATGCAGTTTACACAGCAAAAGAAGACGGTGTTGACGAACACGGTGATGAACAAGAATTTACCTATGCTTATTTTGCAGACTTGTCCACAACCAATGCAGAAGGTGTCCGTGTAAGCAAAGAAAACCAAAGCGTATCCTCTTTCAAATTTGACCAATTTGGTGGTGTAGCAAGTTATCTTGACAAAGACGGTGCACTTTGCAGTTTTGTTGTTGGCAACGGCGAAGAAAAAGTTTTGATTGAAAAACAAGACAACGTAACTATCGTACCCGTTTCCACAAGTGGCACTTGGATTTATTACACAAAGGATTCCGATTTGTTGCACGTTGACGGCATCTATGCAATTGATGCAAGCGCAACCAACCCCACGGAAACAACGGTTTTTGCAACAAACGATTATCTCACAGGCACACTTTCTGCAACGTACGTAGCATTCAACAACGGCACGACAAACAGCATTGTTGTTACTGCAACTCTCGTACCCTTGTCCACACCCACAACGTACGATTTGTTCATTTTGACACAAGGTAGCACGGAAAAAGACTTTGTCTTGGCAGAAGACAGCAACACCTCCAAACTCACACTTGTTGGTATTGGTGGCGAAGCAGGCAAAACGTTGTACTACACAGATGCAGACAACTACTTGTACTCCGTTGATTTGACTGCAAATGAATACGAAGCAGTATGCCACACCAACTACATTCCTCAACCAGACATTTGGGCAACTTATGACGTTTGTGGCGAATACACCTTCTTGTTCAACAGCAACGGCGACGTCGTCATTACAGTAGAAGACAAAGAAAACAGTGGCACCTACATTTCCATTGCATTGGAATACATCGTTTACGAAGACGAAGAAGAAGCAGAATAATCAAACTTAAAAAAGTCAAAAGTGGCAAACGGAAGTTTGCCACTTTTTTTTGACTTTTGCCACCACAGTATAAAGTGTATCAGTTTACAAAAAAAAGATGGTGGTGTATAATCAAGTGGAATTTCACGAAAGGAGTTACTTTCAATGGCAAATCAATTTGTAAAAGAAATTGCAGATATCAATCAAGATTTTCCCCAATGGTACACAGACGTTGTGAAAAAGACCGAATTGGTTGACTATGGCCCTGTAAAAGGCACTATGGTCATCCGTCCTTATGGTTATGGCATTTGGGAAAATATTCAACGCGAATTGGACGCAAGATTTAAGGCAACGGGACACAAAAACGTCTATTTTCCTTTGCTTATTCCCATTTCCTTGTTGCAAAAGGAAGCCGAACACGTAGAAGGTTTTGCACCCGAAGTAGCCCTTGTTACAAAAGGTGGTAGCGAAGAACTTGCCGAACCCTTGGTAGTCCGTCCCACAAGTGAAACGATTTTCTGTTCAATGTTTTCCAAGTGGATAGAAAGTTATCGTGACCTTCCTTACAAATACAACCAATGGGCAAACGTAATGCGTTGGGAAAAAACGACAAGACCTTTTTTGAGAACAAGTGAATTTTTGTGGCAAGAAGGTCACACCGTCCACGCAACAAAAGAAGAAGCCGAAAAAGAAACAATTGACATGTTGTACTTGTATCGTGATTTTGCTCGTGAAGTGTTGGCATTGCCCGTTTACGTAGGCCAAAAGAGCGAAAAAGAAAAATTTGCAGGTGCACTTGCCACCTTTGGTATGGAAGCAATGATGAAAGACGGCAAAAGTTTGCAAGCAGGCACAACGCACAACTTTGCCGACAAGTTTTCTCGTGCATATGACATCAAATTCTTGGACAAAGACGGTGTTTTGAAATATGCATGGCAAACGAGCTGGGGCGTATCCACCCGACTTATCGGCGCACTTATTATGGCACACGGCGACCAACGTGGTCTTGTATTGCCTCCCAAGGTTGCACCTATTCAAGTTGTCATCGTACCCATTGCAAGTAAAAAACCCGGTGTACTTGAAGCATGTCAAAAGGTTATGCAACAACTTCAAGAAAAGGGAATTCGCACCCATTTGGACGACAGCGACCAATCTCCCGGTTGGAAATTCAACCAATGGGAAATGAAAGGCGTTCCCCTTCGTTTGGAACTTGGCCCTCGTGACATTGAAAACAACGTAGCAGTTATCGCAGAACGTTGCGACAACCAAAAACACACCGTCTCCTTGGACGACCTTGACAAGACGATTGCCGAATTGTTGGATAAAACACACGAAAATATGTACAACAAGGCACTTGAATTTAGAAACGAACACACACGTATTTGCCACAATATGGAAGAAATTGAACAAGCACTCAACGAAAACTGCTTCGCAAAAGTGGTTTGGGACGTTGATGCAAAGTGCGAAGCATTGGTCAAAGAAAAGTTCCAAGCAACGGTACGTGTTATGCTCAAAGAGGAACAACCTTTCCAAGAAACTTGTTCCATTTGTGGTCACAAATGCGAAAATCCCGTGGTCACACTTATTGCAAGAGCATACTAAAACAAAAAAAATATTGCAAAATCAAAAGCACTCCAACACTTGGAGTGCTTTTTGTATTGAATTGAAAGTAAATTTATGGTACAATGCAACAAAGGAGGATATCCTATGAAAAGAGAAAAACAATCCGTCAAAAAAATGGACTTGTACGAATACGAAGAAAAATACGTAAACAAAGAAAACTACCAAAGTGCAAAATCGGTAATTTATTTGGTGTTGACTGCCTTGGGAATTTTGGTTGCCATTGCCCTTGTGGATTTCACTTTCAAAGCATACCAAATTTATCCTTATCTTGGCTATGGTGCAGGAGTGGTGTCTTTGGTTGTGCTTGTTGTCTTTTACGTTATTCCCGTTGCGAAGTTGCTTAATAAAAAGTCGTTTGAAGTGGACGTCAGCCGTCACAACGTAAAAAGGGCGCAAAGACACAACAAGCAATTGCGCAAGGAATTGGCTCAAAAGTTTGTTGACTTCAACAAAACGGTGGAAAACGCAAGTTGGTATTCTTCCGAGAAAGTAGATGCCCTTGAATACGCTTTGCTTTCTAAAGACGACAACTTAATCAAAGTTGCCTTGACCGACCTTTATCACACCGACGTCAAAAAAGCAGGAAGAAAACTCATTTTTGACAGTGCTCGTGACGTGGGAATTGGCTCGGCATTGTCGCAAAATGCAACGTTGGACACACTTGTTGTGGCGACCGTCAATCTCAAACTTATAAAAGACCTTGTTTTTTTGTTTGGTTTTCGTCCAACCTATCCCAAATTGCTCAAAATTTATCGCAACGTAATGGTAAATTCTCTTTTGGCAATGGGCATTTCCAATTTTGCACCGGGAACGTCCATAGCCAACACGGTTGGTGGATTTATCAAAAGCATACCCCTTTTAGGGGATGCAGTTGCCACCGTAATTGACGCGTCGGTACAAGGCTTGGCAAACAGCATAACGACGGCAATCATTGGTTTTCAAACGATGGAAGTTTTGAAAAAGGAATATCACTTACAAAACCTTTTGTCCGACCTTGACCTTGGCGACTATGAAGAAAACGTCAAAAATTTGGCAGGTCAACTTTTGGAAAATATGAAACAAGACAATTCCAAAGACAAAAAGGAAAAAGCAAACGCCAAAAAGGACGTGGCGTAACAAAAAAATAGAGCAAGAAAGCCCTTTCTTTGCTCTTTTTTTTGTTGTCATTTTCCAAATTAGGTAAATAAAATATAAAAGTTTACACCTACTTAAAAGTCAATCAAAACAAACAATAAATATGACTTAAAAATTACTTGCGATGGGCTTAATTTGTTTGCCAAAAAATCAAACAAGTGGTACAATGCTCGTGGACGAGTACGTCCATGTAAATTGTATAAAATTTTTTTATGCCACTTAAGTGGCAAAAGGAGAAAAATATGAAAAAATATTTGGCAGTAGCATTGGCAGTTGTTATGCTCGTTGCTTGCTGTGCAGTTTTGACAGCATGCTCCGAAACGTTCACAGGTACATACCACTACGCAAACCCTTACGGCGAAGGTTACTATGGTTGCAAAGTAACAGTCACAGTTGCCGGCGGCAAAATCAAGAGCGTAGTTGTTG
>JAGBWW010000010.1 GCA_017629595.1 Clostridia bacterium
CATTTGCAACGGTTGCTTTAAGTGTGTACGTTCCTGCATTGGTGGGAACGACGTTTGTAAAGTTGATGCCGTTTGCAGAGTACGTGTAAACGATTTCGCCAAAGTTTGTGATTGCCGTGGGGTCGTTTGCATCTTCACTATACGTCCAACCGTCAAGAGCAAGGTTGGAAATTACAACTTGTGCTTTTGCAATTGTAAATTCAATTGTTTTGCTTGTGCCAATCCAGTTGTCGCTTGTTTCAACCGTTGCTTTTACTGTGTACGTTCCTGCGTTTGTAGGAAGGTCGCTTGTAAAGTTGATGCCGTCTGTGGAATAGGTGTAAACGATTGTGCCAAAGTTTGTGTTTGCTCTTGGTGTGTTTGCATCTTCACTATACGTCCAACCGTCAAGAGTAAAGTTGGAAATAACAACTTGCGCTTTGGAAATGACGAGAACAATCGTTGTGGAAAGTCCGTTGTATTCGTTTGTGCTTGCAACAGAGAAGCGTACCAAATATGTTCCTGCATTTGTGGGAACGGTTGAGGAGTAGTTATCGGATCCTTGCAATGCGTATTCAACGACAACGGTGCCGAATTTTGCTTGGCTAACGGGAATACTTGCATCATCGTCAAACGTCCAATCGGAGATGGCGGGTTGAACAATCCACGTGTTGAGTGTGGAAGTAATTTCAAAAGACAAAGTGATTGCTTCGTCCAAAGAAGTTACCCAAACGTAGTTGTCGGCGTCTTTAAGACGAAGAATAACGTCGTATCTACCTTTTTGAATACCACCATTGTTTTCAACAACTGTGTAAAGGTTGGTTTCTTCAACGTCCGCCGTTTGTGTTTCGCCGTTGTATTCTTTTGCCAAAATGCTGGGAACAGCAACGGGTTGTTTTTCAATGGACCAAGAAATGGTGTGCGATTGAGTGTTGCCGTTTGCCCAAACGTAGTTGGAACTGTCAACCAAAGTAAAGGTTAACACGTATTGACCTACGACGGTTGCCGTATTGCCTGTTACTGTGTAAAGGTGGCTTGTCGTTGTGCCAACTGTGATTGTATTGCCTGTGTAAACAAAGGTGTTTTCGCCTGTCAAGGTTGCAAGTGTTACCTTTTGTTTTGCAACGGAAAGAGTTACCTCCACTTCACGAGAAGCATAGTTTGTTGTGTCGTTGGGCGTAAAGACCGCAACGTGAGTTTGAGAACCAACGTTGCCGACGAGAGTATCGTCGCCCGTCTTCCAAGACCAAACGCCATGATTACTTGTGGGCAAAGGTTGTTGTCCCAAAGTTTCTCCATATACGGAATTGATAATTTCAATGGTTTGCGTGTTTTCCACCTTTGCAATTTCAACCGTTGTTGTTACAACTGCTTTGGTGAAGTGATCTGTTTCGGGCAAGGTAATTGTTACAACGTAAGAACCTGCGTTTTTAATTTCGGAGACGTTTTGACCGTTCCAAGTGTAAACGTATTGAAGTGCCGATTCACCGTGAGAACCCTTTGCAACAATTTGCAAAGCAAGTCCGTCATACGTTTTGCTGTAACTTGCTTCAACGTCGGTGATTGTTGCCGTTGCTTTTACAACGTTGATTGTGAAACGAGAAGAAACTTTGTTGAAGTTTGCCGTGTCGTCGGGCGTAAAGGTTGCGCTGAACGTTTGACCGTCGCCAACGGTTGTCAAAGTTACGTTTTCATCCCAAGCGTAACCATTGGGCAAAGCAACGTCACTAAGGCTTTGTCCGTAGTATGCGTTCAAGACTGTTGTAAAGTTTGTTTCGGGGTCTGCTTTGGCAATTGTAAATGTTGCCGAAACACTTGTGCCAATCCAGTTGTCACTGTTTTCTACGGTTGCTTTTACTGTGTAAGTTCCTGCATTTGTAGGAACAACGTTTGTAAAGTCAACGCCATTTGTGGAGTAAGTGTAAACGATTTCGCCAAAGTTTGTCATTGCTCTTGGCGTGTTTGCACTTTGTCCGTACGTCCAACCGTCAAGGGCAAGGTTGGAAAGGGCAACACGAGCCTTTTCAATGGACCAAGCAATGGAAGTTGTATCTTCATCGCCGTTTGCCCAAACGTAACTTGTGCTATCTACCAATTGAAGGACAATGGTGTAATTGCCAACGTTTGTTTGGCTGTTGCCAGAGATTGTGTAAAGGGCGTTTTCTGCCAAGTCAATGACAATGGCACTTCCCGTGTAAACAAAGGAGTTTTCTTCCAATGAAGGGGCAGAAACTCTTGCTTTTGTAACGGTAAAGTAAACGGAAACGTTTACCGAGTTGTAGTTGTCCGTATCATAAGGAGTGAAGACGGCGACGTGTGTTTGAGAGCCAACGGCACCAACTTTTGTTGCATTACCTTCTTCCCATGCCCAACTACCTAAAGTGCTTTGAGGCAAAATATTTTCAAATTCTGCAAGAGTTTGACCAAAATATACCGTTTGAGCAAGTATATTTGTGTCGGTGATGGTTGCCTTTTCAACGATAAATGTTGTTGAAACGACAACTTCATTAAAGTGGTCTGTCTGAGGCAACGTGATTGTAACAACGTAAGTGCCTGCGTTTTTGATTTCGGAAACTTCTTCGCCGTCTATGGTGTAAGTAAAGACAACCAAAGATTCGGTGTGAGAGGTGCGAATGTTTTCAATTGTGAAAACTTCGCCGGTGTAAATTTTGTTGTAGGAAAGTTCAACGTTTTCAATGGAAGCGTTTGCCTTTGATACGTTGATTGTGAAATAACCAATGATTGTGTTGAAGTTGGATGTGTCTTCGGGTGTGTAGGTTGCTTTCCATTGTTGATTTTGGCCAACTTCGTCAAAGGTTGTTTTTGTGGAATTAAAACGGTAGCCGTTTTCCAATTGAATACTAGATACGGCATCGCCATAAATTACGTCGTAAACTTTTGAAAAATCAGGTGTAGGATTTGCTTTTTCAATTGTGTATAAAACGGTGGCGCTTCCTTTGTAATTTTCGTCAACAATTTCAATGTCATTGGAATAGTTGCCTGCATTTGTGCCAACGACAAGACCGCTGACCGAATCAATTTGGTTGGTTACGTCAACAGTTCCATCAAGGACTTTGTAAGAAAGGACGTGTTGTTGTCCGTTGTAGATACCGCTTGTTACGTCAACAACGAGTGTAACGGTGCGCTTTGCGACTTCAAAAGTTACTTGGCACGTTGTAGAAAGATAGTTTGTTGCCGTTGCGCCTTGGGGTGTAAACACGGCAGTTGCAGTAAACTTTCCGTCCTTGTCTTTACCAATCAAAAGATTTTCGTTTTGCCAATCCCATCTGCCGTTTGCGTCAACGACAAATTTAAGTTGAGACAATGTGTTGCCATAAACTTGGTGTTCTTGTGTTTCGACACTGAGTTCGGCTTTTGTTGCGTGGTAAACAATTTTGTTGATTACAAGAGATGCTTCATCAACGTCCAACACAATATTTGTATTGTTCGTTGTTGCAGTCAAAAGGTATTCGCCTGCATCGGGAGCAACAGACGTGACAATTTGTTGCCCTTTCATTACGTTGATGGATATTCCCAAAAGGTCAGAACTTAACGTTGAGTTTGTTTGATATGTAAAGTTGGGCAACGTTTCTTCGTAATCAATTTCTACGTTTTCAATATCAACTGTTACAGTCAATTTTTCAATTTCAAAACTGCCTACGTAACTGCCCGTATAGTTAGGGCTTATTACAGTCAACATAAAGGGGTATTCGCCAACTTCGGTTGCGTTTTCATTGCCAAAGAAATCAACTTCAACGTTGTCTTCATTAACCAAGCCTATCAAATCAAAAGTGGGTTGGTGGCTTTCGCCGTCATAAACGAAGGAAAGAACAACGTTTTCAAAGGAAAGTTCTTTTTGAGCAACGTCAATTGATACAACGGACGTTTGTTCTTCAATGGAAGCGTCGTTGTAAACAAATTTTACGTCAAAAGAATTTCTTCCTGCATTGCCAACCATCGTTGTCAAGTCATCAACAAATTGCCAACTGCCCAAATGGTTGAAAGGCAATTCAATGCTTGACAAAGTATCTCCGTAAGTAGCATTGCATACGGAAAGTTGGGGAGGGTCAACTTCGGGAGGCGTTTGATTGCCACCGCCCGACTCTTCAACAAATTGTGCTTGGAAAACAACGTTGTCTTCAAGTGTTTCGGGCATTGCAGGTGTCCAACCTTCAAAGGTGAAACCTTCTTTTGAGGGATTTTCGGGCAATTCAATTTCGCCCACTGTCAAAACAAGTTGTTGGCTGACAATTTCGCCATCAACTTCAAATTGAACGTTGTATTTGACAAAGAATTTTACTTCAAATTCCTTATCGGCATATTGAAATACGAGGGTCTTTTCGCCGACAGTATCCGTTGCGTCACAAGAAATAACCATCGCTTCGGTGACTTCAATCGTATTCGTGCCAATTAAAGTTACTTTCAGTTTCAAGCCTGTCAAGTCAACCGAGTCCCCTTTGGCAATAGTGCTGGAAAATTCGGCTGTATCAACGGCATAGGATACTCCAAAGCCTTGGCAAGCAGAAAGCAAGCCAAGAACCAATACGAGCAAAAGCACTATGCATATTGACAGGCTTATTTTTCGTCTAGTTTGTGTCATGATAACCTCCTACATAGTTATCTGGGAATTTCAAATTTTTACAAAATATCTTTTGAGATGGTTTAGTTCGAATAAATGTTGCTGTATGCTTCGTTTGATTGAAGCAAATCTTGTTGATTTTTGGGCAAGAACGTTCCGGTGTTGTCGTGTAGCAAGAAGTAAAAAGATTCTCTACCTGCTGCGGCTTCCAAAAATTCTTTATCAATTTCTGCCAAAGCTACGTTGTAACCACTCAAGGCGTGGAAAGTATAATTTTCCTTTTCAAACACGCCGTAGTTTTTGCCACCACCGAAGAAAGCAATTCCGCCGTGGACGTATCTCTCGTTTTCGTAAGTGCAAACGATTTGTTTAAATCTTTCTTGGTCTGCGACTGCCGAAACCAATTCTTTTACGTCAAATTTAAGCAAGTCGGCAAACTCAGAATCGGGAGGGCATTCAATCAAAGTACTGCTATCTACCGAGTTGAGAGGTTTCCAGTCGTAAATTCTTACGTCGCCCTCAAAGGTGAGTTTTGCACCGTAACTTGTTTTTGCCAAGTTTTTCCAGTCTTTGATAAATTCTGCATAAAAAGCTCCGTTTGCGTATTGTGTGCCGTTGGCAAGCATAGGGCCAGCAAAGTGAGTGTCAATGCCGATTGCAAAAATACCTGCATCTTTCAAAACGCTGTTTTTGACGTTTACAAACGTTTTGATGTACGTTTGATCATAAAGGGCTTTTTGTTGGGAATTCATTTGTTCGTATGCCACTTGTTTGGGGAAAGCCGTGTTGTCTTGACCAATTGAAGGGGTGGGGTTTTCAAACGTTCCGTCAACAAAGCAGTTTGTTCCCATACGGATGATGAATTCTCTTGCCGTACTCAAAACGCTGTTTTTGATGTTTAACGTGATGACCTTTTGTTTGTCGGCTACGTCGCCAAACACACGCAAAACCGTACGACCGTTGGAAATGCGAGAGTATTCAACGTTGACGTTGTCGCCAAACACTTCCACTGTTGTACCTGCATAGTTGAGGTCGGTCAAATCTACGTTGCCATCTTGATCGGGTGTAAGCGTTGCGCCAACCAATTGAACGTTGTTGAGAGTTACGTTTTCGTAAACTGCAAAGCAAACGTTGTCTTGTCCTTTTACGCTGATTGCGCTAGATTCGGAAGGTGTCATGCTTACAAAGTTGAGTGGACCTCTAAACAAAGATTGGTCGGTAAGGGAATTTGTGCTGTCCAACAAACCCATTGTAAGGTTGTGAGCATTGATTGTTTTGCCGTTGCCATATACGTCGTTTTTGAATTGCAACAAAATTTTAATTTTTGCCGTATTTTCCTTTCCTACGTTTTTGTAATAGGTTGTGTCGTACGTGGAAGCAATTTCCGTGTATTTAGTCAAATCCAATTGACCATTTATATAACCAAAATCGTCAACGACGTTTTCTTGCAAAACGACGGGTTTGTTTTGAGTAGTTGCATTGTACAAATCTTCATAGTTATATACGTTTACGCCGTCAAAGACACAACGCATGGTGTAGTGAGCAGTGGACAGTTCAACACCTTGATAGTTGAAGGTTGCATAGAAAGAAACCAATTCCGCACCCGTTGCTTGGCTTAAAGTAACGACGCCGTTGCTGTTGATTGTCGCTTTTTGGTTTGTGCTATGCCAAGTGACGTTGTTTGTAAAAGACGAATCAACTTCTTGAAGGTTACCCAAAGAATAGGTAAGCGTAAAGGATGATTGACCACCGTCGGCATTTGTTCTACCAATTGTTCTAAGACCTTCAATGCCATAGTTTACGTTTTCTGCCAATTGTGTAACGGAGAAATCACGAGGTTTAACGATGATTGTCTTGTTAACTTCAATATATTCGCCGGGGTTATGTTTGTTGTAAACGGTCAAAGTTATGATACTGACCCCTGATTTTACACCGGTCAACATCAAAACGTTGGCATAGGTGCTCGTTCTAATATTGGTGTTGTTTACAGATATGTCATAGGTCGTTTCAACGTTGGAATTGATAAGAATGGACAAACTGGGATAGGTGTTCAATTCTACGACAAGCACTTGGTCGTTTTGAATTGTTGCAGTAGGCACAGCATATTTTTTGATGGTGTGTTCTTCTTCAACAACGGCAACACCTTCTTCAGTTGCAACGAAAACAATGGTTACGTCGCCCGTGAAGGTTGTGTCAACAAAGGTGTAATTGATTAAACCATTTTCTTCGTCCAAGGAAAGGTTTAAGAGATTTTCTTGTTCGGCATTTTTGACGGAAACGGAATATTCTCTGCCCTCTTTGATGGATTGAGAAAAATCAATAGAGCCGGAGTTTTCCCAAGTGTAAATTTCACCCGTTTGCATAACTGCGTTTTTGATGAACTTTGCAGTGAAAACTTTGTTGCCGTCAATTGTTGTGGAGAAATCGTGTTCTTGACCTTGCTCGTTTGTCCAATAGACAAAGGTATAGTCAAGTTTTGTGGGGTCTTCGGGCAATTCAATTTCATTTGCAAATTGAACGTGTTGTGTTTTTATCACAACGTCTTCCGATTTGAATTCAACTTTGTATTTTACGTAAAAGGTTTTAACCAATTCGTTGTCCATATAGTTGAGTACAATTTTCTTTTCGCCAACCGTGGTTGTGGAAACGTCGGTTTTTTCCAAATCCACCATGTCTTCCGTGACGGCGATGGTGGAAGTCTTGTCGCCCGTTGATGCGACAATTTCAAGATTTGCCAACAAGTCAGGCAAAGTTATGGTTGCTTGAAACTCAACGACGTCTTGAAAATTGGTGTCGTCCAAAGAATAGGTTGTAGGTGCGCAAGCCACCAAACCTGTCGTAAGAATAGTTATGCAAATTAAACTCAAAAGCAAAACTGTAAGTTTTTTCATATTTTTCTCCAAAAGTATTATTAAAAGATGGGGAAGACAACGATCGTTTTTGTCAAAGTTGCAACGTTGCCTTGATTGTCTGTGATGGTTACCGTAATGGTAACTACGCCTTCGTGCAAACCTTCTACCGTGATTTGACCGTCCAAAACGGAAACGGAAATGCAGTCTTGTGGTTGATCAAAAGCAACTTCCACGTCAACGATTGCATCGGAAGGGGTTAAGTTGAAGTACAAGTTTTCCGTTGTGCCTTCCATAATTCCCACGTTGCCTTCTTGTTGCCAACTTGCCGTCAATCCGGGTAGAAGTCGTACAATGGTGCATTGCTTCGTGGTGGGAACACCGTCAATTGTTACCGTTATGGAAAGGGTCAATTCTCCAAAGAAAGTATCGTCAACAAAGGTGCACAAAATTGAATTTTCTCTTTGTTCAACGGTTGCCACAAGAGAGGCGTCATCGCCGTTGGGATAGGTTATTGCAAAATACAAGTCAAAGTTTTGAACGGTTGCCACCGAGTACGTTACCAAAACGGAAGATTGTGCCGTTTCAATACGAGTTTGAACAAGGTCCAAAACGTCTTGGTTTTCTACCACGATTTCCACCGTATCAAAGATTGTGTTGTCGTGTGCCGAGCGAACGGTTATCGTCGTTGTGCCAGGTTGCAAGCCTGTTACAACACCTTGGTTGTTTACACTTGCAATCGTTTGGTCTTCCACTTGGTAAGTGAGCGATTTGTTGCTTACGTTTGCAGGTGTAAAGGTTGTGGAAATGGTTGCCGTCTGTCCCACAAAGACGTGGTTGTCACTTATTGTGGAAGAAATGCTTTGCAAAGGTTGGAAGCTGTTGCTATCTACTTGAATGGTAAAACCTGCTTTGAAACCACCGTCTCTTGTTTGAACTTCCACTTGCACACGGCCAGTTGTTACGGCGGTTATGCAACGAGTTTCTGCATCATATTGCAATTCAGCCTTGGGATATCCGTCAATTTGGTTGAAATGGACGTCCACTTCTTTGTTTGTTGCGTTGGTGGGATATACAACGTAATCCAACGTATATTTGCCACCGTTTTCATCATCAAGGTTGAGATAGACGATTGGGTGTCCACCTTCCAAAACAATTTCAACGCTTGTTACCGGAACTTTAATTATGATGCTAACCGTGTTTGCCGTTGCAAACAGACTTATCATCAAAATCAACGGTAGGGCGAGAATCAATAAAATCAATCTTTTGTTCATATTGCCCTCCCTACATAACCAAAGTTTCAAAATTCTTCTCTATTTTGAAGTTGTAGTACAAAATTGCAACAATCAAATAGAGCAGACTTCCTGCAATGGGGAAGATATATGCAAATGCGGGATGGAATTTCAAAAATTCCACGTTGCTATTTGCCATGATTGGAACAACAACTGCCACCAAGCCAAGCACAAGAGCCAAAATAAGGCCGACAAAGACAACTTTCGTCACCGTTTTACTGCTTATTCTTTCAATCTCGGCGGGGGTTGCAGATACTTTGCAATGTTTAAGGTCCATTCTCGTTGCAATAAAGATTTGTGCCGTGGAGAACATCAAACCAATAAAGGCGCAAATTGTTGCATCGCCAAAATTCAAATTGGTAACTGCTCCAAGCAAGATGGAACTTGCCAAAATGGAAATGGAACTGACGATGGCGCAAAACAAAACTTTTGCAATCAACAAGGTGGATGCTTTTATGGGGAACACTTTTGATTTGAGCGCAGTGATTCCGTCACGAGAAACGTTTGTTGCGCAAAACGTGTTTGTCAAAATGCTGAACACAAGCAACACCAAAAGTGCCAAGGGGAAATCTAAGGAAAGTCCCAACGAGTTTTTAATCAACGATTCAAACAACGTGTAGCAACTGTAAACCATAAAGGGCATTGCCGTTGCAATGGCGAAGTAAGAAAACAGTTGGTTGGGATTGCGAAAAACCGAAACAAACTCTTTTCTTATCAAAGATGACAAGGGGGAAAGTTTTTTGAAAGGTTTTTGCTTTTTGATGGGATGAATTGTCCTTTCGTTTTTGTACAACGTTGCGTAAAAAAGATGCTTGGATACCCAATAAACGGCAAAAATGGAAATTGTTGCAACAATCAAAACAATTGCAAAGGAAAGCAAAAGGTTTTCTCCAAGTGCAATGTTTGCAAAGCAGTTTACGGGATAGGCTATTGCAAGCAACTTTTGCAAAGTGGTTACAAAGGCTTGGTTAAAAATGTGTTTGATGGAACCTGTTTCCAACAAAGATTGCACCAACGAAAGTAACAAAGAATACAAGGTAAATGCGATGATAAGCAAAAGGCTAACCAAAATGAAAATGACCGTGTATTTGTCGCTGATGAAATCCATAAATTTGATGTAAGGAACAACAAACAAAGTTGCCAACAAAAAGGAAAGCAAGGGCATCAACAAACAAATGGCGATGGTGGAAAGCCAAAACGTGTAAGAAAGTTTCACAGCCAAAGCAAAAATTACGTTGACGGAAACAATCAAAACGAAGTTTATTGCGTAGTTCCAAATCATCAAGGTGCAAAGTTTGCTCATAAACAAGGTTTGTTGTTTTACGGGCAAACGCAAAAAGATGTTTTTATCTTTTTGTTGGGAAAAGGTGGAACGCATCTTTTCCATAGAGGCAAAAGCCGTTGCCAAAACTATGACGAGATAGCAAACGTTTAAAAGTTCCCTTGCTCTTTCAAGTGGTGCGGAGATTTTGTCAATTTTTACCGACACGTAAGTTTGGGCAATGGAAGAAATCAAACTGACAAAGGTTGCAACAATAAGCAACGTCATCAGCGTTGACAAAATACTGCCCAAAACGTCCACTTTACCCTTTTGAGGCTTTATGGGGAATTGAGTTTTTAACTCGTGTTTGAAAAGTATTAAAAATTCTCTCATGTTTTTGCTACTCTCTTTGTTTTTGACAAGAAATATTCTTCAAGGTCTTTACCTGTTTTGTTGAATTGTGCAAGGTCAATTTCTTCCAAAATGCGACCTTGGTCAATGATGTAAACTCTGTCGCAAAGTTTATCTACGACGTCAAGATTGTGGGAAGAAAACAACACCAAGTTGCCCTCTTTGCTGTGTTTTCTGAAAAATGCCTTTACTTGGCTGGAGGTATAAGGGTCCAAGCCCACCATGGGTTCGTCCAAAATGAACACTTTGGGATTGTGAATTAAAGCACCCATAAATGAAATTTTTTGTTTCATACCGTGCGAATAGGAAGAAATTGGGTTGTTTATGGAATTTCCCAACGCAAACATATTTTGAAAAAGTTCTACACGAGTGGTTCTGTCTTTTGTGGACACGCCGTATATGTCTGCCATAAAGTTGATAAACTCTATTCCCGTCATTTTTTCAAAAAGAGTAAATTCGTCACTTACGTAACCAAAGTTTCTTTTTGCATTGATGGGGTCTTTTGCCATATCAAATCCACAAATGGAAATGGAACCCTCTTCATAAGGGTGCATACCCGTTATGCACTTAATTGTGGTGGATTTGCCTGCACCGTTGTGACCCAAGATGCCGACAATTTCACCTGCTTTGCCACAAATGGAAATGTTTTCAATGGCGTAATTGGTTTTTGCGTTGTATTTTTTTCCTAAGTTTTCTACTTTTAACATGATCAAAAAAAGTTTCTCCTAAATAGTTAAGTGCAATTTTCGTTATTTATTCAAAACAGCAAAAAGCACACGAAAGGCCTTGTCGCCTAAAACGACTATTTTTTGTAGGTTTTTACTGATTTGAGCAAATAAGAAAAGAAAATTAAATTGTTGTGAGCAAAATTTGTCATTTATTGGCGAAAAACAAAATGCGCAATGAAAAAGCACTTATTTTGTCACCAATCTTGGACGCAAAAATGCACGTAAAAAAAACTCAGCGCAAAAGTGCGTTTGTTTTGGCAAATAAGCCCAAATAAAAATAAAACTATGAAATAAAATGGTTAAGTTCCAAGAAAAGGTTGCGATGGGAACTTGTAAAAGAAGAATAATTTTGTGTATTGGAAAAACAATCAACCTTTTTTACAAAGGTGACGCGTCTTTCGTTGATCCAATCAAGGGCTTTGACAAAGCAAGCACAAGCAAAGAAAGGAACGACGTTAAAAATAACAAGATTAAATACCACGCTGACAAGGGTACGGAAAATTGCCAACACGCTGGATGTGCTAAAAGTTTTTTCCAAAAACTCACCGATGGAAGAAACCACTTCATAAGAGAGTTTGGATACCAACCAATGGTGGATTTGGAAATAGTTTGCAAGGACAAAAACAAGTGCAATCAAAAGCAACGCAATTTGGACGGTAAAGTTGCCAAGATTGCGCAAGACTTTGCGAGTTTTTTGTATGGTTGTTTCCACGTCGCTGGGTGTCAAAAGAAAATGCACCAACTTACTAAGCATAGGGATCAACAACAAGATGCCAAAAACCCAAAAGTTCACTTTGTTTTCCTCCTTGTGATATTGTAACGTCGCGCGCATGCGCAACACACGCGTGCACACGCGTGTAATATATATATTATATTATAATAAAATGAACACGATTTGCAATAAATTACTGCCATAGTGCAATCGTTCAAAGTGCCGTAGGGTAGTAACATTTTTTAGATTTGGGGCGTTTAACAAAAAATGTTACTACCAAAAGAACAATTGTTCTAATTTTTGGCTCCAAAATGTAGTATATACTAAAGTTGTTGTCGATTTTTTTGTAAAAGGCTGTAATTTGGTGGAAGAAATTAAAAAAAGTTGCCTTTTACCTTTGTTTTGTGGTACACTAAAGTTATCTTGGGGGTGTGGCTCAGTTGGTAGAGCGTGACGTTCGCAACGTTAAGGTCGTGGGTTCGAATCCCATCATCTCCACCAAAGAGGGCGACTGCGTTTGGTGGTCGCAAAAAAAGAAGCAAACATTTTTTTTGTTTGCTTCTTTTTTCTC
>JAGBWW010000011.1 GCA_017629595.1 Clostridia bacterium
AATTGGCAGTACAGACAACTTAATAGCCAATTTGAGTGGCAAACGGTAGATTTGCCCCACGATGCCTTGATTTGCGAAAATCGCACGTCACAAAGTCGTGGTGCAAAAAATATTGGTTGGTACGAAGGTTTGGATTATGAATATCAAAAAACATTTACTTTGGATCAACAATATAAAAACAAAGTGTTGACGTTGGAATTTGAAGGCGTTTATCGCAACGCCGAAGTTTTTATCAACGGCCAAAAGGTGGCGTACCGTCCGTATGGTTATACAAACTTTTACGTCAACGTAACCAAGTACGTTTTGTTTGAACAGGTCAACACAGTACGCGTAATTGCAAAAAACAGTGACCAACCCAACAGCAGGTGGTATTCCGGTACGGGAATTTACCGTCCCGTCTTTTTGCACGTACAAGACAAAAGGCATATTTTGCTTAACGGAGTAAAGGTGCGCACCGTACAACTTTCTCCCGCAATTGTTGAAGTCGTCGTAACCACCACCGATGGTGGAGAAATTTGCTTGTCAATCAACGACGGTGACCAACAAATTTATTACACCAAGCAGTCTTTTACGGGAAAGGGTGTGTTCAACGTGGAAATCCCCGATGCCAAATATTGGTCCCCCGACACCCCGCATTTGTACACGTTAGAAGTCCGTTACGGCGAAGACGTCAAAAGTCTTTCGTTTGGTGTAAGACAAATAGAGTGCGATGCTCAAAATGGTCTCCAACTCAATGGCAAACGAGTCATTTTGCGTGGTGCGTGTATTCACCACGACAACGGAATTTTGGGCGCAAGATGTTTTGCCGATGCCGAAGAACGCAAGGTAGCGTTGCTTAAAGAATATGGTTACAACGCAATACGAAGCGCGCACAATCCTTGCTCAAAAGCATTGTTGGATGCTTGTGACAAACTTGGCGTGTTGGTTATTGACGAGTACGTAGATATGTGGTACATACACAAAACCAAATACGACTATGCCAACTACATAATGGATTGGTGGCAACAAGACCTTGCCGATATGATAGACAAAGATTTCAACCACCCTTCGGTCATTATGTATTCTTTGGGTAATGAAGTGGCGGAAACGGGACAAAAAGAGGGAATTGAATTTTTTCAAGCGATGCAAGACCTTTGTCACAAACTTGACCCCTATCGCAAAGTCACCACGGGCGTAAACATTTTCTTCAACTATTTGCACGCGTTGGGCTTTGGCGTATATACCGACAAAAAAGCAGAAGAAGAGCCAAACAAAAAGGTGGGAAGCGAATTTTTCAATAACCTTGCAGGTCTTTTTGGTGCAACTTTTATGAAGACAATGGCTCTTTTGCCCGGTTGCGACAAAAAGACAAAAGACTGTTTTGGCGTAATGGACGTTGCCGGTTACAACTATGGCATTTTAAGGTATAAGGGGGATTTGAAAAAATACCCTTCTAGAGTAATTTTGGGTAGTGAAACTTTTTGCTCGGATGCCTACAAGTTTTACAATTTGGCGAAAAAGAACAATGCTTTAATTGGCGATTTCGTTTGGGCAGGCATGGACTATCTTGGCGAAGTGGGAATTGGCTCGTGGGAATACAAGGACTATGCAAAAGATTTTCTTGGCAAAGTCGGTTGGGTAAGTGCAGGCAGTGGCAGATTGGACCTTTTGGGGAATCCTTTGGGCGAAGCCTTATATACAAAAGTTGCCTTTGAATTGGAACAAAAACCTCAAATTGCCGTCCGCCCTGTAAATCACACCAAAGATCGTCATTCGCCCTCTGCGTGGAAATTTACCAACGCCATACCTTCTTGGTCGTGGAGTGGCTTCAACGGTTGCAAGGCAATCGTGGAAGTTTACAGTCGTGCGCCCAAAGTGGCTTTGTATCTCAACGGAGAATTGGTGGGCAAAAAGTCTATTGGCAAAAATTGTAGATATATTTTCAAAACGAAATATTTTGACGGCACTCTTGTTGCCGTTGCTTTGGACAAAAATGACAAAGAAATTGCTCAAACTACGTTGACAACGGCAAAAGAGCAAACGATTCTTTCCGTCCGTCCCGAAAAAGAAAAGGTAAAACGTGGACAACTTTGCTTTGTCCATTTGGACTATACCGATTGTGACGGACAAATTAAACCCTTGGAAAGGGGCATCATCACCGTCAAGGTGCAAGGTGGCAAACTTTTGGCAGTGGGAAGCGCTTGTCCATACAACGAAATGTCTTACGTTGGCGACAAAACGGACACCTATTTTGGCAGAGCCATGGCGGTTGTTCAAGCAGAAGAAGACGTTGTCATCCTTTCGGCCTCTGACGGCACGAATAGTGGCAGTTGCCAAATTGACGTGGAATAAAAATCTTTCACAAAAAAAGACTAACTTTTTTGTTAGTCTTTTTTTTGTTTTCAATAAATTTATTGGATGGCAAAGGGATGCTTTTCAACAATGGAAAAACACAAAAAAGGAAACGTTATTACGTTTTTTCTCTACAATAAATTTAAAAAACAAGTTCTTCAATAATTTGTATGGAAAGGGGCTTTTCCAAATATGCCAAACAACCCAATTTACGCGCGTAAAATTCAAAGACGTTGCTTTTCAAGTTGGTCGCAACAATAAATTTTACGTTGGGAAATTGTTCAATCAATCTCAAACCATCAATGCCGTCCATAAAAACGTCAATAACTGCCACGTCAGGGGCGTCGTGGGACAAAAGGTTTACGGCTTGGCTGGATTGGCAATAAACTACGTCAAACTTCTCACTTTCAAAACCTTGGTTTTGATTAAAAATTGCCACTTTTTTCATATGTAAAAACTCCAAACACTTATAACGGCTTGCGCCGTTTACGGAAGGAGTATAGCACGATTATTTTAATTTGTCTACTACTTTTGTGCAAAAGTATATTTTTGAACGAAAGTATTCAAAAAAGAAAACTTATAAAAAACCACCTTGAAAACAAGGTGGTTTTATCTTTTTTGTTTAATCTACCATTTCCAACAACATTTTGTCGCACAAAAGTGCAATAAACTCGCCGTTGGTCGGCTTGTCGTTTGCAGAATATACCTTTACGCCAAACAAGGAGTTCAAGTTTTCAATTTTGCCCCTTGCCCAAGCAACTTCAATGGCGTGACGGATGGCTCTTTCCACCTTGGAAGCGGTGGTTTTGTATCTAAGCGCAATGGCAGGATAAAGTCCTTTTGTTATACAGTTGATAATTCCGGGGTTATCTACTGCCAACTTAATGCCTTCACGCAAAAATTGATAACCTTTTATATGTGCAGGGATACCCACCGAAATAAAAATGTTTGCCAACCTTTCGTCCAACGTCTTTTCGGCAAAACTTTTGGTGCGTACGTGCTTTGTCGTCCCCGTTTTGAGTTGCATACACTTTTGCAAGCGAAATTCCAAAACGGCATCGTCAACGGGTTTTACGATATATTCCATTGCTCCCAGGTCAAGTGCTTTAAGAATAAACACTTCACTTTTGAGGGTGCTTGCCACAACGAATTTTACGTCGGGGTATTGTTCCAATAGGGTAAATCCGTCCACCCCGTCCATAATAAGGTCACAAATTACCAAGTCCACTTCGTTGTTTTCAATGAGGTGTTGTGCTCTGCCATCGTTGCATTCAAATACTACTTCAAAAAGGTTGTTGTTTTTCAAACTTTGGGCAATCTCTTGTTGGCCAATCAAACCGAGTTTTATCATTTTTCTCCTTAATTGTGCAAAATTTCCTTGCACTCAACAAATTTAGCAAAATTATTGTACCACATATTGTTGAAATTGGCTTGTCAAGTTTTGTCGAATTTTGTAGAAGTTTGAAATTGTTTGTAAATTGCATTTGCCAAAAGGATGAAAAGATATCTTCAAACGTTGACAAATAAAAGTCAAAGGAATATATTCTAGTTATGAAAAAAGTACTCGCAAAAGCATACGAATATTTGGTAATTACGATTGCGGCATTTTTAAATGCCGTGTCTTTGCATTTGTTCACCACGCCGGCGCAGTTGATACCCGGAGGCGTTTCGGGCTTGTCGTCGGTGTTGTATTACGTCACAAATATTCCCATGTCCATTTTGTATTTTTCACTCAACGTTCCGTTGCTTATTTGCGCCATTATTTTTGTAAAAGGCGATTTTACAATTAAAACAATATATGCAACGCTCATTTGCTCGATGTTTTTGGAAATTTTTCCCGAAAATCTCGTTTTCGTGGATACTCATGGTGCAGTACTCAATGCGATTGGTGGTGGTGTGCTTGTTGGTATTGCCATGTATATGGCTTCAGTTGTCAACGGAAGCAACGGTGGCACCGAAATTGTTGGTAAAATAGTTCACAAATTTCATCCTGAAATTGACATTTCTTCGGTAATTATCTCTTGCAACATGATAATTTTGGCAATGGGTGGGTTGGTTGTCAAAGATTTGTTGAAAATTATATACTCTCTTGTTTTGGCCTTTTCGGCAAGTGGCATGATGGAAACGCTCAATCGTGGATTTGACCGTCCTTTGCGTTTTACAATTATCACCACCAAAGGCGACGAACTTGCCGAACAAATTACAAAAGCCTTTTTAAGAGGAGTAACAAAATTTGACGTTTACAACGCACAAGGCGAAAAAACGGAAAACTCAATGTTGATTGTCGTCGTGCAGTACAGACAAAGCGCACGTCTTAGAAGAATTTTACGAAATGCAGGAAGCAATTTTTCCTACGTAAAGGAAGTAGAAACGGTGTTTTCTCGTCCCAATTTTAACAAACCTTACAACACAGGGGAACAAAACAAATGAAAAAGTTCAAAAGTTATCTAATTAAATATGGCGCATTGGTTGTTGCATCAATTTGCACTGCAGTTGCGCTTGAATTGATTTTTATTCCCAACCACGTCGTTTACGGAACGGTTGCCGGTGTTGCAACGTTAATTAGCATATTGTTTTCGGCACAATCTCCCATTTTCTATGCAGGTTGGTGGTTGTTGTTTATCAACGTTCCTTTGCTTATTTTTGCTTTTGTACAATTCAACAAAAAGTTTTCGGCAAGAACAATCATTTACGTTGTGTTGACGGCAACAATAATGCTTTTGCTTAGATATTTCAACGTTGCCCAACTCATTGAGTTTAACGAAACCGACGTTGTCGCTTGGGTTTTAATTGGTGGTGCGCTTAGTGGTTTGGCTTTGCCTTTGATGTTGTTTGTAAACGGTTCCACAGGTGGCAGTGACGTCATTGGTTTGCTTACCCAATTGAAACTTGGCCTAAGAAGTCAAGAAAGTTTTCGTCTTATTATGTTGATGGACAGCGCAGTTATCGTAATCAGTTCAATTGTGTTGAAAGACGTAACCGTTTTAGTCTATTCAATTTCGGCATTGTTCGTTTCGGAAATTGTAAAAGAATACTTGTTTAGAGGTTTTTCTGCAAACTTGGAATTGGAAATTACAACCGATAAAGCAGAAGAAATGTCCGAAAAGTTGTCACAAGGTATGCAACACGGAACAACCATCATAAAAGGTATTGGTGGATATTCTAAACAGGAAAAGTCCGTTGTCATTTGCATCATCAATAAAAGACAACTGACAAAAGCACGCAAAATTATCGCCGAAGTAGATGCTTCCGCATTTGCTTACGTAGAAAACGTAAGAGAAGTTATCGGCAGAGGTTTTTTGGACAAGGAAGCCGAACTCAACGTGGAACTTGCTCAAAAAAACGACTGATTGAAAATTTTTGGCAGTAATGTTGCAAAATGTAGAAATTTGTGGTATTATAATTATGTAAAAATAAAAGGTGTATAGTTTACACGAAAAATGGAGGTAACAATTATGGCAAATCACAACAATGGTCTTTCCGATCTTTTAGATAAACTTGCAAAACTTGTTGCAGTGGTGGTTTTGTTTGCATTGGCTTTTAGAATGGTCATTGCCATTTTGGGCACGTTTGAAATCCAAATCCCCGTAGAAATTTTGGCAAATATCTTTTCAATTATTGACGATATCATTCTTCCCAACGCAGCCTTGGCATTGGCAGGCTTAGTTGGTTTGGAATGGGGCTTCAAAAAAGGCTTTTTGTCAACAATTTTGGTACTTGTATTGTTGGCATTGTGCGTAATCCCTCAATTCTTCCCTGACGTATGGGAACAAATTATGGGTACACTTTCCGGCCTTGCAAATGCATAATTAAAAAAAGAGAATAGAAAAACTAACAATAAAAAACGACGGAGAAATTTTCTTTTCTTCGTCTTTTTTTATCTGTAAATAAATTTGGCGCAACCTTTTCAACAAACGTTCGTCCTTTAAATTGTTGAGAAAACAACTTTATCCCCAAAAGTCGGCAAGGTTATTTTTTGTAGCTCTTTTCTCTCAAACAAAACAATCAGCAACAAAAAAAACGCATACTTTCGTATGCGTTGTTTTTGTTTTTGACGTGATTATTTGCCGTCGCCGATGCGTACACCGCCGGTGCAGAACAAAAGTGCGCCCAACAAAATGATGCAACAAGGGTTGAGGGTGACCGTAAAGTTTTTCATTTTACCACCACAGCAACAGCAGAACAAAAGGATAAGAATTATCCACGTGCAGTTGCAACCACCTTTGTGGTCAATACCGCCGTCGCAACCACAACCGCCGTTGTGTTCATCAAACAGTCCGTTAAACATTTTTTTACCTCCGCAAAATTTGACAACGTTCTTCGTTGTCTGCTTTATTTATATACAACTGTCAAAAAAAGTGTTACAAAAAAAAGGGCTTTACATTTGTGAGTTTTGGTATATAATGTATTTAGGTCGCATAGCACTTAGCGATACTTTTTCACAAAGTGTTTTCTTTTAGAACGCCATTGCTTGTCAAGGCGTATCGGAGGTATTATGAAGAAATCAACTTACAAATTGGCATTGTATGGCATCATGCTTGCCGTCATTTTTGTGGCAATGATGCTGGATAAACTGTTGAGTTTGGGTTTGCCCACTTCAACGGCAGTATTTGTCTTACTGATTGTTTTTTGTTTTTGTTTCATTCGCAACGAATGGCAAACTGCTTTTTTTTCCGGCTTATTTTTTGGAATAGCAAGTTTTATCAAGGCTCTGGCTTTTGGCGAGGTATATAATTTGAACCCATTGGTCTCGGTACTTCCACGCATGGCGGTGGGTATCGTGGCTTTTGCTGTGTACAAATTGGTTTTGCTTATGCAAAAAAACTATTCCAACTTGTATATTAAGCAAACAGTGGCAATTTCCATTGGGACTTTTTTCGGTTTGGTAACAAACACCTTGCTGTATCTTACTGCACTCAATCTTTACCAAAAAGCATTGGGCGAGGAGTTTACCGCCTTGTTTGAAACGATACGCATTGTGTTATACACAAACATTTTGCCCGAATATCTTGTGGCGATATTATTGACACCTCACGCCGTATTGGGTTGTCGCAGAGCAATGCATTGGGGCATTGAAGCAAAATTGAAGGAGATTGAACAATGATTTTAGCAGTAGATATTGGCAACACAAACGTAAAGCTTGGTTTTTTTGAAAACGATTGTTTGACAAAGTCTTTCAAAATGACCACCGTCATCAATCGCACAAGCGACGAATATTCGGCAATGTTGGTGCAAATGATGACCAACAACGGAATAGCCGTTTCGTCCGTTTCGGGCGCAATATTGTCTTGCGTAATTCCTCAATTGGAATATACTTTTGTAAATTTGATTAAAAATCTTTTTGGTGTCAAACCTATCTTGGTAGGGGTTGGTGTGAAAACCGGTTTATCTATAAAATACGAATTTCCCAAACAACTTGGAAGCGACCGAATCGTCACTTGTGTGGCAGCCATCAAAAAGTATGGCGCACCTTTCGTTTTGGTAGATTTTGGAACGGCAACAACCTTTAACGTGGTAAACGAAAAGAAAGAATTTTTGGGTGGTTGCATCACGTTGGGAATAAAGGCAAAAAGCGACTCTTTGTCTTCCAAAACAAGCAAGCTTCCCTCCGTCCAACTTGAACGTCCCAAAAAGACGGTATGCACCAACACAACGAACGCAATTCAAAGCGGAATCGTGTTTGGCACTGTGGGAGAAGTTAAGTACATCGTGCAACGTATAATTCAAGAAACGGGATTATCTGACGCAAAAATTATTGCAACGGGTGGTTTGGCTGAAATCATTGAAGACATTGAACACATGTTTGACGTGGTGGACAGACAACTTTCATTGTTTGGACTTAACGAAATTTACAAACTTAACGCATAATGGATTTCAAATTACATTCAAAATACAAACCTTGTGGCGACCAACCACAAGCAATAGAAAAACTTACGCAAGGACTTCGTGACGGTTTGCGTACGCAAGTGCTTAAAGGGGTTACGGGAAGTGGAAAAACTTTTACCATGGCAAACGTCATTGCCAACGTCAACAGACCTGCTTTGGTTATTTGTCACAACAAAACTCTCGCTGCCCAACTTTGCAATGAACTGAAAGAGTTTTTCCCCGAAAACCGTGTAGAGTTTTTTGTTTCCTACTATGACTATTACATGCCGGAAAGTTACATTCCTTCTCGCGACTTGTATATAGAAAAGGAAATGGACGTAAACGAAGAAATTGACCGTTTGCGCAACTCGGCAACTTGTTCATTGTACGAAAGACACGATACAATTGTCGTGGCTTCCGTTTCTTGCATTTTCGGTTTGGGCGCGCCCGAGGGATTTTTCAAACTTTCCTTGTCACTTAGACCAAACGACCAAATAAGCCGAGAAGCCGTCATAAGACATCTTGTCGCAATTCAATACCAACGAAATGATATAGATTTTTCTCGTGGCACGTTTAGAGTGCGTGGTGACGTGGTGGAAGTTATCCCTGCCAACTACGACCAAACGGCAGTGCGAATTGAATTTTTCGGCGACGAAATTGAGCGCATTGTAGAAACGGACGTGGTGACGGGCAACGTTAAAAAGGAACTTTCTCACATACTCATTTTCCCTGCAACGCAATACGTTGTGGAAGGCATTACCTTGGATGGAGCCATTGCACAAATCAAACAAGATTTGGAAAGAGAATCGGCAGAGCTAGAAAGCCAAGGTAAAATTGTGGAAGCACAACGTTTGCGTCAACGTACCACTTACGATTGCGAAATGATGAAAGAAATAGGTTATTGTTCTGGCATTGAAAACTATTCTCGTTACTTTGACGGACGCACGGTGGGACAAACACCTTTTACCTTGCTGGACTATTTCCCCGAAGATTTCATCACTTTTATTGACGAAAGCCATATAACTATTCCCCAAATAAGGGGCATGTACAACGGCGACCACGCAAGAAAAACAAACCTTGTGGAATACGGTTTCCGTCTTTCCAGCGCATACGACAACCGACCTTTGGTATTTGACGAGTTTGACCAAAAAGTGGGACAACTCATTTGCTTGTCGGCAACCCCTCAAAAATACGAACTTTCCCAAGCGGACGCCGTTGCCGAACAACTTATTCGTCCTACGGGACTTTTGGACCCTTCTGTTGAAGTGGTTAAGGTGGAAGGTCAAATTGACCACCTTATTGCCGAAATAAACAAAGTCATTGCCGACAAAGGAAGAGTGTTGGTAACAACTTTAACCAAAAAGATGGCGGAAAGTCTTACCGAATACCTTGCAAAGCGTGGCATTAAAGTTAGATATATGCACAGCGAAATAGACACGTTGGAAAGGGTGGAAATTATCTCTGCCTTAAAGCGTGGCGATTTTGACGTGTTGGTGGGCATCAACCTTTTAAGAGAAGGTCTTGATATT
This sequence comes from Clostridia bacterium, assembly GCA_017629595.1. Lineage (GTDB taxonomy): Bacteria > Bacillota > Clostridia > Christensenellales > CAG-314 > RGIG2220. Next base: position 9,726 of record JAGBWW010000011.1, read on the forward strand.
CCACAAGTGCAACTTGTAGCCATTTTGGATGCCGACAAAGAGGGCTTCTTGCGAAGCGAAACGTCACTTATTCAAACGATAGGCAGAACGGCGCGAAACGTAAAGGGCAAAGTTGTTATGTATGCCGACGTCATCACTGACAGTATGCGTCGTGCAATTGACGAAACAAATCGCCGAAGACAAATTCAACACGAATATAACTTGGCGCATGGCATAACTCCAAAAACGATAGAACACAACGTCAAAAATGCGTTGGAAATTTCTTTCAAACCCAAAGAAGCCGACAGCCCTCAAAGTTTGGAAAGAGAATTGAAAAACCTTTTGCAACAAATGAAGATTGCCGCAGGGCAGTTGGATTTTGAAAGGGCAATTATTTTAAGAGAACAGGCATCAAAAATAGAAAAGAAATTAAAAAATAGAAAATGAAAAATAAAATAGTCATTAAAAACGCCAAGGAAAACAACCTTAAAAGTGTTTCCTTGACCATACCCAAAGACAAACTCGTGGTCTTTACGGGCATTTCGGGAAGTGGAAAGTCCAGCCTTGCTTTTGACACCATATTTGCCGAAGGCCAAAGAAGATACGTAGAAAGTTTGTCGGCGTATGCACGTCAATTCTTAGGTCAAATGGACAAACCCGACGTAGAGTCCATTGACGGGCTTTCCCCTGCAATTTCCATTGACCAAAAGACGACCAGTCACAATCCTCGTTCAACGGTGGGTACCGTTACCGAGATTTACGACTATATGAGATTGCTCTTTGCTCGTGTTGGCACGCCCTATTGTCCCAACTGCGGTAGAGAAATTGCAAAAACGACCGTTGACCAAATCAGCGATAAGGTTTTGTCCCTTGCCGAAGGAAGCCGTGTACAAATTCTTGCTCCCGTTGTTCGCGCGCGTAAGGGCGAACATCAAAAATTGATTGAAGGTTTCAAAAAAGAAGGTTTTATCCGTTTGTTTGTGGACGGTGTTGCCAAGACGGTAGATGACGAAATTTCTTTGGATAAAAATCAAAAGCACTCCATCTCCGTTGTTGTGGACCGTCTTGTAGTAAAAGACGGAATAAAAACACGCCTTGCCGACAGCATAGAAACTGCACAAAGATTGGCAGACGGATTGGTTGTAATAAAAACCGACAGCGAAGAAACGTTGTATTCGGACAAATATTCTTGTCCCGATTGCAACGTAACCATTGAAGAATTGGAACCCAGAATGTTTTCTTTCAACTCTCCCTTTGGTGCTTGTCCCGAATGTACGGGTTTAGGGTTTAAACAAAAGTTTGATGCAAACTTGATTGTTCCCGACACGTCCAAAAGTATTTCCGAAGGAGCCATCAAAGTTATGGGTTTCAACTTTGATATGAGTGGTTGGCTGTATTCCAAAGTGGAACAGTTGAGCCATCGCTACGGATTTTCGTTGGACACACCTTTTGAACAACTTTCAAAAGAAGCCGTTGACGTCTTGATGAACGGCGAACAATTTGCCGATGGTTTTTCTTCCTACGAAAAGCCTTGGGAAGGCATTTTGAACACAATGGAAAGACGTTACAGAGATTGTTCCAGCGAATGGGTAAAACGTTTGTACGAAGAATATATGACGCAAACCGAGTGTCCTTTGTGTCACGGAAAACGTCTTAAAAAGGAAGTATTGGCAGTAAAAATAGATGGCAAAAATATTGACGACCTTTGCCAACTTTCCATAAGAAATCTTTTGGGCTTTTTTGAAAATCTTCAACTTGACCAAACAAAGGCGAAAATTGCCTATATGGTATTGAAAGAAATCAAAGCACGACTAAACTTTTTGTTGAACGTCGGTTTGGGCTACCTGACTTTGGCGCGAAGCAGTTCTTCTTTGTCCGGTGGCGAAGCACAACGTATTCGTTTGGCAACGCAAATTGGCAGTGGTTTGACGGGCGTTTTGTATATTTTGGACGAGCCGTCCATCGGTTTGCACCAAAGAGACAACGACAAACTTATTGCAACGCTCAAAAACTTGCGAGATTTGGGCAACACCTTGATTGTCGTTGAACACGATGAAGACACCATCAAAAATGCCGACCACGTTGTTGACGTGGGCGTTGGTGCAGGTGTTCACGGTGGCGAAATTGTGGTGCAAGGAACGGTTGAAGACGTTTGTGCTTGTCCCCAATCTTTGACGGGGCAATATTTGTCCGGCGCAAGAAAAATAGACGTCCCCGCTTTTCGCCGTCAACCAAAAGGATTTTTGCGCGTGGTGGAAGCAACGCAAAACAACCTAAAAAATATGACGGTGGACATCCCTTTGGGTGTTTTGACGGTCGTAACGGGCGTAAGTGGTTCGGGCAAATCATCATTGGTCAACGAAGTGCTTTTGCCCAACTTGTTGCACCAACTCAATCGTGTAAGATATCAAAAGACCAAGTGCAAAGAAATCGTTGGCTTTGACCAACTTGACAAAGTTATTGATATTGATCAATCTGCAATCGGTCGCACCCCTCGAAGCAACCCGGCAACCTACACCAACGTATTCAATGCAATAAGAGAACTTTTTGCATCCACACCCGATGCAAAACAACGTGGCTACAAAATGGGAAGATTTTCCTTCAACGTAAAAGGTGGCCGTTGCGAAAACTGTTCGGGCGACGGCATTTTGCGTATTCCAATGAACTTCTTGCCCGACGTTTACGTTCCTTGCCCTGTATGTGGTGGCAAGCGTTACAACAGAGAAACGTTGGAAGTAAAATACAAGGGCAAATCCATTGCCGACGTTTTGGATATGACGGTGGAAGAAGCGTGCAAATTCTTTGAAAATATTCCGTCTATTCGCAACAAAATTCAAACGTTGTACGACGTAGGCTTGGGCTATATCAAACTTGGACAAAGTGCAACCACTTTGTCGGGTGGTGAAGCGCAAAGGGTAAAACTTGCCACCGAACTTTCCAGAAGAAGCACGGGCAAAACAATGTATATCCTTGACGAACCCACCACTGGGTTGCATACTTACGACGTACAAAAGTTGATTACGATATTACAACGTTTGGTCGCAAGTGGCAATTCGGTCGTTGTCATTGAGCATAACTTGGACGTAATTAAAGTTGCCGACCACGTCATTGACCTTGGCCCGGAAGGTGGCGACGAAGGTGGACGTGTCATTGCCGAAGGCACCCCCGAACAAGTGGCGCAAAATCCCGATAGTTTTACAGGACAATATTTACAAAAGGTACTAAATAAAGATGAAAATTAAAGGTTTACAAAAACTTACGTTGTTGGATTATCCGGGCAAAACGGCTTGCACCGTCTTTTTGGCAGGATGCAACTATCGTTGTCCGTTTTGTCACAACGCAGGCTTGGTGGTGGAGTTTGACCAAGAAGAAATTTCTTTTGAAACGCTTTTTGCCTTTCTTGAAAAACGCAAAAACGTATTGGAAGGTGTTTGCATAACTGGTGGCGAGCCTACTTTAAACAACGATTTGCCCCAACTTTTGGCAAAAATCAAAGAAATTGGTTACAGCGTCAAATTAGACACCAACGGCACCAATCCTCAAATGGTAAAACAATTGGTGGAACAAGGTTTGGTGGACTACGTTGCGATGGATGCAAAAAACGGCTTGGAAAGTTATCCCCAAACGGTTGGCGTAAAACAGTTGGACGTTCTTCCCATTATGCAAACGGCAACCTATTTGATGCAAAACCACGTTGACTACGAATTTAGAACGACGGTGGTGGACAATTTCCACACGCACGAGTCTATTGAAAGCATGGGAAAATGGCTTAAGGGTGCAAAAGTGTTGTATTTGCAACAATTTGTAGATAACGGCACACTCATTTGTCCCGATTTGTCCCCTGCCCCCCTTCCAAAAATGAAAGAGTATAAAGAAATTCTTTCCAAATACGTCAACGAAGTTCACCTCAGAGGCGTTGATGAATAGAATTTGTTAAAAGCAATGCTGATTTTCTTACTTATGGTATTGACCTTTCCTCTTAAAAATAAATACAAAGAAAAGTCCGTGTAGATACACGGACTTTTTTTGTTAGACGTTTCGTCAGGGAGTTTTGCAAAGGGCAATTTATATTTATACATTGCAAAAAAGTGCGCCACAATATCTTGTGTTTGCGACTTTATTTGTGCACCAAAGAACGTTTGCCAATTTTGGACAAAATTACAAAACAATATAAATATCTTCCAACGCACAAATTTTGACAAAATTTTTCAAAAGACAAAATTGCAAAAAATTGCCCAAAATTATGGGTAAAAATGGGCAAATTTTGCCCTTTTTCGTGGTTGCTAATGATTATTCACAAGGTAAATTTTTATACAATATATACTATGTCTAGCATACTATACATTGTGGTATATTTTTCAAAAATTTGCAAAAAACACAATATATTGTGTCACATAATATTGACATCCCAGGGTTTTTATTGTATCCTATACTGGCAAAACTTCCAAAGGAGAAAGAATTATGTATCAAGTAGTTAAAAGAAACGGCGAAACAACAGATTTTGATCTTTCCAAAATTTCAAATGCAATTGAAAAAGCATTTGTCGCAACGGGTAAACAAGTAAACCGTGACGTTGTTGATTTGTTGGCATTGCGCGTAACGGCAGATTTCCAATCAAAAATCAAAAACGGCACAATTGCCATTGAAGATATTCAAGACAGCGCAGAAGTTGTTTTGATTCAAGCAGGCTATGCCGACGTTGCAAAAGAATACATTTTGTATCGCAAACAACACGAAAACATTCGTAAAGTAAACGAAACGGCACTCAACTACAAAGACACAGTCAACAACTATCTCAACGTTTTGGACTGGCGTGTAAAAGAAAACAGCACGGTTACCTACTCTGTTGGTGGTCTTATTTTGTCCAACAGTGGTGCAATCACAGCAAACTATTGGTTGAGCGAAGTTTATGACAAAGAAATTGCCGATGCACACAAAACCGCAGCAATGCACTTGCACGATTTGTCCATGCTTACAGGTTACTGCGCAGGCTGGTCCTTGAAACAACTTATTCAACAAGGTTTGGGTGGTATTCCCGGCAAAATCACGTCTGCTCCTGCAAGACACCTTTCCACACTTTGCAACCAAATGGTCAACTTCTTGGGTATTATGCAAAACGAATGGGCAGGCGCACAAGCATTTTCTTCCTTTGACACATATTTGGCACCCTTTGTAAAGGTTGACAATCTTACCTATGAACAAACAAAGAAATGCATTGAATCCTTTGTTTACGGCGTAAATATTCCTTCTCGTTGGGGCACACAAGCACCTTTCTCCAACATCACGTTGGACTGGACGGTTCCTGATGACCTTGCCGAAATGAACGCAATTGTCGGTGGCAAGGAAATGGATTTCAAATACAAAGATTGCAAAGCCGAAATGGATATGATTAACAAAGCCTTTATTGAAACGATGATTGAAGGCGATGCAAATGGTAGAGGTTTCCAATACCCCATCCCCACCTATTCCATCACGCAAGACTTTGACTGGTCGGAAACGGAAAACAACAAGTTGTTGTTTGAAATGACGGCAAAATACGGCACGCCTTATTTCTCCAACTATATCAACAGCGATATGAAACCTTCCGACATCAGAAGTATGTGTTGTCGTTTGCGTTTGGATTTGAGAGAACTTCGCAAAAAGAGTGGTGGTTTCTTTGGCAGTGGCGAATCCACCGGCTCCATTGGTGTTGTAACGCTCAACATTCCTCGTTTGGCATACTTGGCAGACGACGAAAAAGATTTTTACAATCGTTTAAGCAAACTTATGGATACGGCTTGCCGTTCCCTCAAAATCAAGAGAGACGTCATCACAAAACTTTTGGATGCAGGTTTGTACCCTTACACAAAACACTATCTTGGCACCTTTGCAAATCACTTCTCCACAATCGGCCTTGTCGGTATGAACGAAGCATGTCTCAACGCAAAATGGCTCAAAAAAGACTTGACGCACGAAGAAGCACAAAAATTCACAACGGACGTGCTCAACTACATGCGTGAAAAATTGAGTGACTACCAAGAAAAATACGGCGATTTGTACAACTTGGAAGCAACACCCGCCGAAAGCACTTCTTTCCGTTTGGCAAAACACGACAGAAAATACTATCCCGACATCATCACAGCAAGTGACAACGACGACGCACCTTATTACACAAAGAGCTCTCACTTGCCCGTAAGTTTCTCCAGTGATATCTTTGATGCATTGGATATTCAAGACAATTTGCAAACGTTGTACACAAGCGGTACGGTATTCCACGCATTTTTGGGCGAAAGACTTCCCGATTGGAAATCAGCACAAAAACTTGTAAAGAAAATTGCCGAAAACTATCGTTTGCCTTACTACACAATGTCTCCTACCTACTCGGTATGTCCCGTTCACGGCTACATTGCAGGCGAAAAACACGCTTGCCCTCAATGTGGTAAAACGACCGAGGTTTACAGCCGTATCACAGGTTACTATCGCCCCGTACAAAACTGGAACGATGGCAAATCTCAAGAATTTAAGCAACGTAAAGTTTACGACATTGAAAAGAGCCAACTTAAGCACAAGGGTGTAACTCAAGAAAACAAACAACAAGAAACCGTTGCAGAAGAAAACGTTTTCAAAACGTTGTTGTTTACAACACCCAGTTGCCCCAACTGCAAAATGGCAAAGGTATTTTTGGACAAGAGCAACATTGTTTACGACGTTCTCAACGCAAACGAAAACGTATCTTTGGTAGAAAAATACCAAGTAAAACAAGCTCCCACACTTGTCGTTGTTTCCGGCAAAGAAGTATCTTTGTACGAAAACGCATCCAACATTCGCAAATATTGCGAAGAAAAGAAGGTGTAATTGAATTATGAAATACGATTGCATTGTTGTTGGAAGCGGTTGTGCAGGTTTGACAACTGCTCTCAACTTGGCAAGAAGCGGAAGAAAAACGTTGGTTTTGGAAAGTGACACTTTTGGCGGACAAATTGCATTTGCCCCCAAAGTGGAAAACTTCCCCACAATTCAAGAAATCAGTGGTGCAGACTTTTCCGAAAAACTTTGTGACCAAGTTTTGGCACATGGTGCAGAAATTGATTTGGGCAAAGTTCAAAAGGTTATCAAACGTGGCGAAAAAGATTTTGTTGTTGTCAGCGACTATGGTCAATACGAATGCCGTTCGGTCGTTTTGGCAACGGGTGCAAAACACCGTCACTTGGGCTTTGAAAAGGAAAGACGTTTTGAAGGAAAGGGCGTAGGTTTTTGCGCAGTATGTGACGGTGCCTTTTACGCAGGCAAAAGTGTTTGCGTTTTGGGTGATGGCAACTCTGCTTTGCAATACGCATTGTATTTGGCAAACATTTGCCCCAAAGTTACCATTGTTACGTTGTTTGATAGATTTTTTGGCGACAATCAATTGGTTAAAAGAATTTTGGACGCCGACAACATTGATTGGTTAAAAAACAAAAACACCGTTGACTTTTTGGGCGAGGACAAATTTGAAGGTTTGGTTTTTGCAGACGGCTCGGATTTGAAATGTTCGGCAGTCTTCATTGCAATTGGTCAAATTCCCGACAACAAAGCCTTTGAAGATTTGATTGAATTGGACAAAAACGGCTACGTCGTTGCACAAGACAACTGCAAGACGGCTGTTTTGGGCGTATATGCCGCAGGCGATTGCCGTACCAAACAACTTCGTCAGTTGACAACGGCAGCAGCCGACGGCGCAACTTGTGCTTTTAACGTAAACCAATATCTTGGCTAAGTTGAATTTATACATTTTACAAAAATTTGCAAAAAAGTCCGTGCATTTTGTACGGTCTTTTTTTTGTTTTGAACAATTTTCCTGCCCACAAAAATTTTGTTAAAAAGCACTAACCACACCAAGCACCTTCAAAAAAGGTGCTTTTTTTTGTTTTCGCTTTGGGCAAAAATGGCGTTTGTAAGCAAAATGGCACAAAGGTCTTGACAAGAGAAAATCCGTGGTATAATAAAAGCACATAAACCGTTTGACTTTTGGTTTTAAGCCAAAAAGCCAAGCGGAAATGGAATATACCAACCAAGACAAAGTAAAGCGCGAATGGGACAAGTACGGCAACCTTACGAAAGAATGGCTTTACAACAAAACCACACAACAATGGGACTTGATGTTGGAAAACGTTTACCAAGACCCAGTCACAGGCGAAGACAAAAGCGACAAAAGAGAATTGCAACGCACTATTGACAACTATGCGTCAAGAGTTTACACTTATTTATACGATGACCTTGGTCAATTGCAACAAGTACAAACAATGCAAAATGGCGTAGAAGTGTTCAAGACGGAAGTGGAAAAACAAGGCACACGTTTGAGCAAAGTATTGAATATCAAAGCCCGTCAAGCCCAACCGTGCCCAAGCCTCAGCCTTCACCTCGATATCCTGCATCAAGATAATAATTTATAAAGGAGAAGATTATGATAAGTTTTTCTGGGGAATTTTCACAAAAAACCAAGCGCTTTATGTTGAATAATGAATCAAAGGCCAACGCGGTGGCTTCTTTAGTTGTTTTTGTTATAACGTTGATAGCGTTGGTCGTTGTTGGTTGCTATTGGGATTGGGTTGTTTTATGGTTTATAATTGCGCCTATACTTATGCTTGTTTTTTCTTATACTTCTTATAGAAATCCGACACAAGACGTTTTGGATTTGATTATTCCCACCAGCATAGTGATAGATGGTGAAGAAATTGTAAGTGAGGGAAAGAAATTTAATCTCAAGAGAAACCTTTCGCAAGTTAAAAAAGTAATAGACTATGGTGAATGGTATTATCTTGTTTTCTATTATGAGCATAGATGCATGAGATTTGTTTGTCAAAAAGATTTAATAAAAGAAGGCACGATAGAACAATTTGAAAAACTTTTTGAAGATAAATTGGTAAGAATTACAAAATGATTATCACCTTTTGCTTTAAGAATGAAGCATAAATAAAGAAAACAGTTAGATGCTAACACAAACAAAACTAGGCGAGGCAAATGTGTTAAGTTTTTATAAAGGTAGTACTGTTATTAATCAAAACATTGTTAATACATGTAGCGCATTTGGAACGATATGGAAAGATGGAGTAGAAGATGCTAAAACCATTATGCATGAATATGGTCATTCGGTTCAAGAAAGAATATAAGGGCCTGCATTTTGGACTAATATTGCTATACCATCAATGCTATACTTTGAGTTTGGATCAAATAGAGGTTTAGACTATTATTCAACACCATGGGAGAGAACTGCAGATTTTCTTGGTGGAGTAAATAGAAAGAGTGGATATAAAAATGGATCATTGGCATGGGCGATTGCTGAAAATGTATTTGGTCCAATAGTTATACCATTTTATTTCTG
>JAGBWW010000012.1 GCA_017629595.1 Clostridia bacterium
ATTAGGAGTTTTTATGCCTTACGGCTGGATGGGAGTCAAATTTTACCCTGTTTTTGTCAAAGAAAAATTTGTTTTTTTCTTTTAAACTTCAAGGTTTTGCCTGACGGTTGGATTGTAGAATAGTTTAAGTTTGACAACTTGCGTCTTGCCACAACTTTTTTTCAACTCAGGTTTTACCCACCCTTAATTGTATTGTACCACCCACTTTTGCCATTTTGCAAGTTAGTGTGCCAAAATGTTTTTCTTGACAGTTTTCAAAATTTAATCAAAATGCAAGATTTTTAACTTTTTTGCCTTGAAATCTATGAAAAAACGCAAAAAAAAGCCCAAAAACTTTTTTAAGAAATTTTTGGGAAATTTTGTGTTTTCAGTTTTATTTTGCCGTTTTATTTCAAAAGTTCAACAAGACGACTTAAATTTGTTCCATAACGTCCGTCGTAGTCGGGGTTGTCTTTTAGACAATTCATAACGGCGTTGCCTGCCCTTTCTACGGCGACTTCCAACGACTTTCCGTTGAGAATCAAACTTGCAACCACAGCCGTAAAAATGTCTCCTGTGCCTGATACAAACTTGTCAACTTTTTCGTTGGAAACAAGTCGGCATTGTCCGTCTTCAAATACAACGTTGTAAATTTTGTCGCCCAAAGGAACGCTTGTGATAACCACTTGGTTGCAAATATTGTACAAAGGTTGAAATTCGCCACAAAGTTGGTACAAGTCGGCAAATGACGTGAGATTTTTTACTTGTTCAAAATAGTCCAAACCACAAAGCAAACACGCTTCGGTAAGGTTGGGCGTAATTAGGTCGGCACAAGCAACTAAAGACATCATCTCTTTTGCGTACTGCTCGTCGTACAAGGCGTAAAATGAGCCGTTGTCGCCCATTATGGGGTCAACGATCACTTTTATATCCTTTTGCTTTTGGCTTTGCAAAAAGCCTTTTACGGCCTTTAATTGGCAAGTATCGGTGAGAAATCCAACGTGTATGGCATCAAATTTTAGGTCGCCTTGCGTTATGCTGTCAAAGAAGGCGGAAAGTTTTTCGTTTTTTACGTATTGAAAATTATCAAAGCCTGTGTGGAAAGAAAATGCCGACGAAAGCACGGGATATACTTGATGTCCCAATGCGGTAGCCACCACTATCGTTGCCATCAAAGAATTGTTGCCGACACAGGAAAGGTCATTGATTGCAAGAATTTTCATAATCTACCATTTTAAGTATTGTTTTGGGTTTTATCATTTTTGTTACAGTATATACTGCCAAACCAACAACAGAGCCTGCAAGTATGCCTGCAAGCGCCAAATAGGGCATGTAACCCATCATTTCGGGCGTTTGAGAACTTAAGCAATATACAAGGTTTTGTGTCAAGTTGTGCAACACTGCCGACGTAACCGACACGGCAAGAAGGGATACTTTGTTGAGTGACGTGCGAATAATTATTATCGTATAGGTTACCGAAACAAGACCTGCCGTCAAAGAGTAAATAAGAGTGGATACGTTTGTGAACAAACCGCCCAGCGTTGTGCGAATAATCACCAAAATAATTGCATCAATTGGAGAAAGCCACAACACAGCCAACATTGTAAAAACGTTGGACAAACCCATTTTTGCTCCCGGTACAAACATTGCAGGGAACAAGTTTTCTATCATAAACATAATCAAGGACATTGCACAAAGCATTGCCAAAAGGGCAATTCGTTTTGCGGGAATTTTCATATAATAATTCCCCCTTGATTTGACGTCGTTGATACAATTTTTAATCTGTGAGGCGAACAAACGATTGCTTGGTCGTTTTGCACGATTGGATTAAACAAATTGATGCAATCGTGCGTAGGACAGTTTGCATCTATCATTTTTGCATATTGGTCGCCTTGTTTTGTGGAAATTTCTACAACGTTTTGCCAAACTTCGCCCAAATCTCGGTCGCGTTCAATGGTAAAGGTGTATTTGTCGCCGTTTGGCACCACCGTAACCATATTGCTGTATTGGGGAGAAATGGAATAGGTGTTTGTTGCAAAATCAAAAGTGAAAACCGTCTGTCCGTTTAGTTGGTCAACGACTTTAACACTTTCCAACCCTTTTGCCGGCGAAAAAACAAACACTGCAAAAAGCACCACAACAAGAACAATAAGCAAAAGATACAACAAAATATCCCACTTAGAAAACAATTTTGATTGTTGCGCTTTAAAAACAAGGTCTTCTTTGCGTGCAAAAAGTCCTGCCAAAGCAAACAAGAAAAAGCCCAATGAGCTAGACGTTATGACAAGGTTGCAACCTGCTTTTACGTTGCCGTCTTGGTCAAGGGACGTTCCAAAAGAAAATCCCATTTCCAAGGGGGCAAATTGGCTTTGCTCCATGTTGGTCAAAACTTTGTGTCCCGTTGCCTTTTTGTGGACGGCAATACATTTGAGATTGTTAACTTTAACAAAGTCGCTGTTGAAAAACTCCACCACTTGTTGGGGCGTGAAAACGGTGAGCGCAGTCGTCAAGCAATCGTCCATTGCGCTTGTGCCACCAATTACGTTGGTGGTGACAATGCCCGTTTGGGCGGGGTATCCGGTGGATGCGTCAATAATGTGCGAATAGGTCACTCCGTCCGTTGTGTAACGGCGAATTGTTTGTCCAGACGTGGACAATGCCGAGTTGGACACCATTATTTTTGAATAATGTTTCAACAAATTGGTGGGGTTTTGCAACCTAATTTCAAAGTCATCACCCGTTGCATTTGTAAGCAAATAATAACTGCTATAACCACAGTTGATGTATCCTTTTGTAATACCTAATTGCGTCAAATAGGCGTTGACGACGTCACAAGCATAGCCTTTGGCAACACCACCAAAGTCCAACATTTGTCCGTAGGACACTCCGTCAACAACAACGTCAGCACAAGTTTTGGTCAATGTGTAACTTCCACTTTCGCCGGACAAAACTACACTGTCAAAGTCGCAAAGTTGCTTGAAAGCCGTTATATACTTTTCTTCGGGCAAAGGATAAGAATAGGTGTAATCGTCGTTCATATACCAATTTCTATCGTAACGTTCGCCACCATATTCAACGCCCAAATTCTTTCTCATATAGGTGCGGGAAGAAAAACCCCACAAGTCAACGAGACGATAAACGGCGGGGTTGTATGCTCCGTTGGTGGCAAGATACACTGCCTTTGCCGTTTGCACCATGCTTGCAGTATGGTCGGAAATGGAGATGACGTCGCCCACGTTGGCATTGTTGAAATTGTAAACGTCACTGCCTTCTTCGTGAGAGTTTGCAACGGCATTTATATCTTCCAAATATTGGTTGATTTGCGTCATAACGGAAACGGCAGGGTTGACTTCTGCATTGTTGGAAAGAACAAAACTTTCGTGATACACCAAAGCGGTCACTTCAATTGCACCACCAAAATAGTAGCCAAACAAAGTTGCGTAGCCGTCAAAGTAGGTGGCGTAACAACCCTCATTAAACAAAGTCGTGTCGCCACCATAAGGCTCGCCTGCATAAGAAAATGTGGTAGCAACAAACGTTGCAACCAATAAAAGCGCTATGAGAATTTTAACTACCGTCTTTTTCATACTCACTAATTTTACATTATTGTCCTTTTTATGTCAATTGTACAACACAAAGAGCAATTGGGCAAAACAAAACCCGAAAAGCGAGTTTGCTTTTCGGGTGAATTGTTTTTTTAATTTTTAGTAGTCGTAAATGGATTATTCACCAAGTGCGTCTTGGATTGCCAAAATTACGCGACCGCAGGATTGTGTTGCACCTGTGACCATGTGTGTTTCGGAACCGACTGTTTCGGGTTGGCCACTTTCTTTGCATGTAACTTCAATTGCAAGGATATCTGCAACTTCTACACCAATGAAGGATGCCAAGAATGCTTCTTCGCCGGTCAAGTAGATGTCTCTATTACTCCATGTAGGTGTGAGGTTGTGCCATGTTGTTTCTTCATCGGAAAATACGTGGAGGGAATCAATTTTGCCATCAACAACGACAACTTTAACTGCGCAGCCATAGTAGGAACCAGGGTTTCTGGAGTTTTCATATTTGTAAGAACCAACTGCTGTGTGTTTGCCAAGTGCGGATTGGATTGCCAAAACAACGCGACCACTTGTTTGTGTTGCACCTGCTACTGCATATTCTTCGGGAACGGATGTGGGTGTGCCATTTGCTTTGACTTCAACTTCTGCTGCCAAGATGTCTTCAACGGATTCGCCTACGAAACCTGCAATGTATTCTTCTTCTGCATTGATATAGATTTCTCTATCGCCCCAGCCTGCGGAAAGGTTTGTCCAACCTGTTGCTTCGTCGGAGAATACGGAAAGGGATTCAATTGCGCCATCAACAACGACAA
>JAGBWW010000013.1 GCA_017629595.1 Clostridia bacterium
GTTAAGGTCGTGGGTTCGACTCCCATCATCTCCACCAATGAGGGCGACTGCGTTTGGTGGTCGCTAAAAAAAGAAGCTAACATTTTTTTGTTTGCTTCTTTTTTTCTCCCTTTTTACTTGTCGCCTGCGTGTTCCGATGATGGGAACGCGAAATAACGTGACGTTCGCAACAAAGTTGCTCACTATTTGTGTCACTACGTTCCTTACGAATCCCATCATCTCCACCAATGAGGGCGACTGCGCCTTTTAGTTGAAATAAAAAAGGCTTGCAATTTTGCAAGTCTTTTTTTTCGGCCTTTTTCAACTTGTCGCACGCCACTTTGTTTACAGTTTTGTTAGTGGGGAAAAATAAAAAGGAGGTATAACTTTGCCCAAATTATTGACAAAGGGCAAAAGGGGTGTTATATTTGTTAGGCAAACGAAAATGCCCATTTAGCTCAGCCGGTAGAGCATGCGGCTGTTAACCGCAGTGTCGGGGGTTCGAGTCCCTCAATGGGCGCCATAAAAAAAGCACTTGCTTTGGCAAGTGCTTTTTTTTTACGATGTGTTCCACAAGTGGAACGTGATGAACACTTTTTGAGTAATGTTTCCTTCGGAAGTAATGTGCGCTTTGCACGTGAGCAGGAACACGTCACTGCGACCAATGGGAGCAACATCACTGTGCAAGGCACAACGTCACTTTGGCAAAATTGAACTAAAAGGCAACTCTCCTTTTTACCCCCAAATATTATAAAAGCCAAGCGAATTGCTTGGCTTTTTTTCATTTTATTCTTTTGCTTTGATAATGTTGTTTGGTTTGATGCTTTTAAGATAAAAGATTGGTACCAAGAAGGAAATTGCCACAAGCACCAAGGAAATGCCGATGTTTATCAACATCAACGAAGGCTTGTTTGCCAAAAATTGCAGTTGCATCATATAGTTGTTGCTTGCCAATCTCATCAAAGAAGCCACCAAAACGTCGTTTGCCAATTGAATGAAGAAGTGCGAGCCTACCGTATAAAAGATTACGACGAACAACGCCATAAAGGCGACTTGCAAACCGAAGATTATCGCTAAGTCTCTTGTTCTTCCACCAAGGGCTTTTATGATGCCGATTTCGTACATTTTTTCTTTGATTGCTTTGATGCCGTAGTTGACCAAAACCAACACGATACAAGCCAAAAGCACCGTCAAAATAAGGGCGAAGAAGTCGGCAAATACCGAAACGGCCTTTGTCATCGTTACCAAAGCCAAACTTATGGGGGAGTTTAGTTGATAGCCATATTGGTCGGCGCCTTCGGTGATGATGCTCATTTGAGAAATATCGTCAAAATAAAGGCCGTATGCAAACAAGTTGTGTTGCTCCAACTTTTCAAACAATTGGTCGGAAACAAACATGCCTTTGGGAGATACCAACGAACTGCCCAACAAATAGTTGGGGACCAAACCTCTTACGGTGAGCGTTTGTGTAAACAATGCTTCTTCTTGGTCAACGTCGTTGTTTCTAAAGTAAGTTAGAGTAACTTCGTGTGGCACAAAGGTTGCGAAATTTGCCACGGTATAGGTGGTGTTGAACAAAGAGTTGTAGGTGTCAATGTCCATCACAACTTGGTTTTCTTGCAAAGTGACGCCAAAGTGACTTGCACGGACAACGTAGGAGGAACCTTGTCTGTACGTTACTTCTTTTGCTCCATTTTGGTTGGACTTCAAAGTAAAGTTGGAAGTATAGGTGGAACTTCTTGCGTTGTTTGTAATAAAATCGTCCACAAAATTTTCATTGAAGGTGTAGCAAATGGAAAGGTATTGCAAAATTTCTTCGGTATATTTTTGATATTCTTCCGTTTCAACAACTTCCAATAAAGCGTCTTGGTCGCTGGATGCGTCCAACAAGGCTTGACGCAAATCTGCATATTCTTCTTGATAGCCCGTATCAATTATTCCGTTGATATAGCCCATCAAGTTGCCTTCAATGGAATAGTATTCCCCACACAACGCTTCGGGTGTGTATCCGTGGTAAACGTAGTGGGTTGTGATGATGGCATCAGCCAAATAATCGGTGATATAAAAGCCGTAATCTTGTTGCGTTTCTGCCAAACTTACAAATTCAAGTTTGCCAAAGACGTTTTCAACAAACTGACTGTCGCAAACAAGCACGCCTGCCGAACTTGAAGGATAAAGAAGTTTCAAATCCACCTTTTGTTTGCGCGAATATTCCAAAAATTGGTTGCCCATACCGTTGACGTTGATGGGAAGATAGACCAATGGATAGATTTTTCCCGTATAGCCGTTTTGATAAAAACCGTTTACGTCGCCGTTTTCTATAGGGTAGATATAGTTGTCGTCGGGCAAATAGTTGGCGTCTAGCAAAGTTTGTTTAACAAGTGAAACGGCAGTGTTACCTTGTTGTTCGCCCAATTCTTTTTTGATTATTTCGTTGCTGTCAAAGGTTACTACAAGTTGGCACAAGGACAAAACGACAATCAAACTTGCCACAACCAAAGCGTAAAGGGAAATTCTTGCCCATTTGCTATTGATAAAGCTGAAAGCCAAACGCATTGTGCTTTTTTTTGTAAGGTGTTTGTATTCCAATGCGTGGGGTTTGTCTTTTGCGTTTACTTCGCCATTGTGTTCACAAAAAATGTCTTTGTCAAATGCGATTTCTTTAATTGTGCCATTGCGCAAATTTTCTTTGATATATTGGTCTTCTTCTTCGGTAGGCAACTTTTTGAAGGGCAAAATAAGTTGTTGACCCTTTATGCGCACTTTTTCTTTGTGGTCGGGGTTTCTAACCAAGTTGTTGATAATTCTACCTTCGTCCAATTCCAAAATTCGGTCGGCGTATTCCTCGGCATCCTCCAAGTTGTGCGAAACAATTACCACCAAGGTGTCTTTTGCAAGTTCTTTCAACAAATTAAGCACTTGTTGAGTCGTTTTGGAGTCCAAGTTGCCGGTCGGCTCGTCAGCCAAAATAAGTTTGGGGCGTTTTACGATGGCTCTTGCTATGGCAACACGTTGTTTTTGACCACCGGAAAGTTCTCTGGGGTAGCGATTTTCGTAACCTTCCAAATCAACTGCTTTCAATGCGTCAAGTACGGCTTGTCTATCTTTTTCGCCTTGCAATTCCAAAGAAAGGGAAATGTTGTCAAAAATGGTTATTTCATCAATCAAGTGATAGTCTTGGAAAATAAAGCCAACCTCGGCGTTTCTAAATTTTACGTAGTCGCCGTCGGTAAACTTTTGCAAATCGTTGCCGTTTACGACGATTTCGCCACTTGTTGCACTGTCCAATCCACCCAAAATACTTAGCAAGGTAGATTTACCCGAACCACTTTTTCCTATGATAAAAACAAACCCATTGTCAGCAAAGGAAAAGGTCAAATTTTTCAATGCAGCACAAGTGTCGCTTTTTTTACTTTGATAAACTTTTGTAAGATTTTCAACTTTAATCATCTTTTGTAATTCCTTCAATATTGATTAAACCAAGATGCCAATTCAATAAAGTACACATAATATATCACAAGTTTAGGGCAAAAGCAAACGTATAATTTGTCAAACTGCCCACCAAATAGTAAAAGAATGTCGTAAAAACGACAAAAATTATCAATAGAAAACAAAAAGGGATATTGTTTTTTTTGTTTTTGCGAAAAGTTGCTTTTTACTTGAAATTAGCCACTTTGGTATGATATACTTTATTCAACGAAGACGATTTACGTTATTGATAAAGGTGTTGTTATGGCATACAAAGTGTTTATCTCGTACAAAAACAGTGATTCAAACGGCAACAGAACTCAAGAAAGCAAGTTGGCAGAAAACTTGTATTCTTTGCTTATGGCAAGGGGAATAGAGGTTTTTTACAGCAACCGTTCGTTGTTGGACTTTGGCGAAGCCGCCTACAAATTGGCAATAGAAAAGGCGTTGGATGAGGCGGAAATTTTGATCGTAATGGCGTCTAGCGTAGAAAACTTGACTTCTTCTTGGGTAAGTTACGAGTGGAACAGTTTTCACGAAGACGTTTTGGCAGGCGACAAAAAAGACGGTGTAATCGTGCCCGTTTTGGACCCTGCAATCAGTCGCCGAGACCGTCCCATGGCATTGAGAAATTATGAAACTTTTATGTTGGGAATTGACTCGGACAGCAAAGTGGTGGACTTTGTGGAAAATGTTCTCAAACAACGCAAGGGAAGAGAGCCCGTCGTGGAAACGCCTGTTGCAAACGCCAAACTAAATTCTACATACAACCCTGCATCGTACAAGGAAGGCGAAAGACTGCGTATTCAAGCCGAAGCCACTCGCCCTGCCGATATGCCTGCAATAGAGTACGCAATGAAGCGTCTTGCTTTGTCCCATTACAACGTGTTGGACTTGGGCTGTGCATTTGGTTACGTTGTTCGCGACCGTTTTGACGACATAGAAAACGTAAAGGTCATTGGCATTGACCGAAGTGAAAACTGCATTGCGTACGCAAATGAAAACAGCGACCCCGACAAATATTCTTTTTACAAAGTTGACGTGGAAAGTTCTGATTTTGAAAGCACTTTGTCGCGTATTATGAAAGAACAAAACATTGACGGTTTCAACATTATTTTGGCAACGTTGGTGCTTCACCACCTGAAAGAGCCAATCAAAGTGTTGAGAAAATTGAGAAAGTTCTTGTCCAAAGACGGTTACGTCATTGTTCGTGGATCGGATGACGGCAGTATGGTGGCTTACAACGACAACGATTTGGTGCAAAAAATCGTGGATAAAACCCTTGCAATTCCCGGCATTTCCGATCGTCTAAACGGCAGAAAGATTTATTACCAACTTTACACGTCTGGCTACAAGCATATTCGTTCTTTCAACTACGTAAAAGATATTGCTCACAAATCTTTTGACGAAAGACAAGAAATTTTTCAAGAACGTTTTGCTTATCGTCGCAATTATCTCGTTACACGCTTAAAAGAAGAACCCACCAACATGGCGCTTCGTGACGACCTTGGTTGGATGGACTATGCTTTGGAACAACTTGAAGAATTGTTTGGAAACGATTCTTTTTGGTACCAAGAAGTGGACTTCACATGCATTGCCAAAAAAGACGACTAAATTATTGCAACAAAAAAGGCACACTGGTTTTCAGTGTGCCTTTAAATTTGCTTTTTATTCAGATTCTTTTTTGCGTTTGAAAAGCATTTCGCGAATGCGACTGGGATTTTCCTTGCCTTTGATAAGGCGCACAATGTTTTGTCTATGTCCAAAAATGACGATTGCCCAAATAAGTGTTGCGCAAACAAAACAGCCGATGGCAATTTCCAAAGAGAGCGTTGCGTTTGTAAAAAGTATGATACCTGCAAAAATCATTTGTATCGTGACGAAAAACATAGCAAACAAACTCATAAAGTCCGTCCAAAGCAAAATGCCAAAACCAACTACGATACTGCACAAAGAGTAGATGGGGTTGAGCAAAGTGAACAATCCCAAGCTTGATGCAAAACCTTTTCCGCCTTGAAATTTCAAAAAGATAGGGAAAACGTGTCCCAATACCGAACAAAGGCTGAAAAAGTATGCTGCAAACAAGGCAATTTCTTGGTTGCCTACCAACAAGGGAAATACCCAAAGGCCAATGATTACGGAACAAGCACCTTTCAAAAAGTCGCACAAAAGAACCAAAGAGCCAAGGGGCAAACCAAAGCAACGCAACGTGTTTGTTGTTCCGGGATTTTTGCTTCCCACCGTGCGTATGTCTTGCTTTTTAACCAATTTAGATAAAATGATGGCATAGTTTACGTTGGAAATTAGGTACATAAATAGACCTGCAATCAAAAGTTGCCACCAAAATTGCAAAATAATCATAAATTTTCCTCAAATATGCAAAGAGTGTATCACAAACTTTTCATATACACAACTGATTTGACAATATTCAACAAAAGTTTAATATTGCAAGCACTCTACTCATCGCTCCCCTTTTGTTGATAATTTTGAAAAACGATGGAAAAAGCTAAACCTATTTTTCGTGCGGTATTGCAAAAAAGAGCAAATTGTGTTATTCTTCAGTAACTAAACACGTTAAGGAAAATTATGAAATTTTTACACTGTGCAGATTTACATTTGGATTCTCCCCTTATCAACCAAAACGGGGCGTTGCGACGCAAAGAATTGCTTGCGTCTTTCAAACGCGCCGTTGATTACGCGGTAAACGGAAGTTTTGACGGAGTGCTTATTGCAGGAGATATGTTTGACGGCGAGTACGTTTCGCAAGATACCTTCAACGCCGTTGTAAGCATCTTGTCCAGCGCAATAAAGTTTTTTATCGTATGTGGAAATCACTCCAAAAAAGACGTTTACAAAAGACTTGCAGACAAAACGGGCGACAACGTAACTTTCTTCTTAGATGACACTTTTGTGTCACGAACTATGGGGCAAGTGTGCATTTGGGGCGCTGAATTGAAAGAAAACGACAATTCGTCATGGAGCACTTTTTGTCCTGACCCCAACTTTTACAACGTGGTTTTGTTGCACTGTGACGACAAAAATCCCGCCTACGGTTTCTTTGACAAAGTCGCTTTGCAACAAAACAAAGTGGACTACGTTGCCCTTGGACACCTTCATGCGCACACCTTATACACCATTGGAAAAACCAAAGTTTGTTACAGTGGTGCATTGGAACCTAGGGGTTTTGATGAAAGAAGCGAGTGTGGTTTCGTCGTTTTAGATACCGACAAAAACAGTTGCACCTTCCTTCCTTTTTCCACAAGAAAAGTGGAAACGGTCAGCTTGGACGTGAGCAACGTCACTTGCACCTTGGACTTGGAAAAGGCTGTTGAAAAGGCAGTACAAAAGGTTGACACAGCAAACTACCTCAACCTTGTTTTGACGGGCGAGTTGCAACACACCATTGACGTTGACCAACTTAATTCAACTTTCAAAAACAGATTTTTTGCATTACGAATTGAAAACAATACTCGCTTAAAAATTGACGTAAAAAAACTTGTCACTCAAAACGACGTCAAAGGAGTTTTTGTGTCTTTGGTAAAAGATTTGGACTGTGCAGACGAAATTTTGCGTTTGGGAATAAAGGCATTGGATGGTGAAAAGTTATGTTGACAAGCATCAAACGTATTTACATAAAGGCCTTTGGCAAACTTAAAGACTTTTCAATGGACTTTGACAAGGGCGCAAACTTAATTTTGCAAGACAACGGCTTTGGAAAGACCACCATTTGTGCTTTTATAAAAGCAATGTTTTATGGTTTTACTTATAAGGTGGACGGCATTGACCGAGATTCAAAAATTTATTTGCCGTGGGATGCACAAGGAAGTTACGGTGGCACGTTGGAATTTGTTGCAGGGGGAAAAGACTACAAAATAGAAAGGTACTTTACCGCAACGGCAAAAGGAGAAAGCGTAAAACTTTTTGACGTCAGCCTCAACAAAGAAATTGATTGCGACGACATCGGCGAAACCTTTTTGGGTCTGAGTTCCAAAGCATACGAAAGTTGCTTTTATATCCCTCAAAAAGACGTGGAGTTGAAGCAAGACGAAAGTGTTGTTTCCAAGCTTACGAACATGGTAAATTCTGCCGACAGCGACAAGGCAATCGCCGAGCTTGATAACTTTGTAAAACACCTTTCCAACCCCCAAAGAAAGGATGCCGTCATCCCCAATTTGCAAAAGGAAAAAGCCGACTTGGAAAGACGATTGGCAAAGGCATTAAACTCTTTTGAACAAAGCGAAAAAGCAAAAAAATCAATGGAAGAAAGTGCAAAAAAGGTTTGCGAAATTCAGGCAAAAATTAAAGACGTTTCAAGCAAATTGGACGAGTGTCGCAAAACCGAGCAAACGGAAGAAATTACACGAACAAGCGACTTAATGTACAACATATCGGTACTTCGTGCACAGTTGGAGCCACTTTCGGCATTTAAGGACGCTTCTGGCGATTGTCAAATCGTGTCAACTCAACCTTTACAAAAAGAAGTGCAAAAAGCAAAAACTCCTTTGCTTTGTGGCTGTGGTGCATCATTGGTTTTGGCAATTGTTTTTGCCCTTTTACAACAGTTTGTTGTTTTTGGCATTTTGGGTGTTTTGGCGATTGCATTTTTAGTTTTGGCATTTGTTATAAAAACAAAAATGGCCAACCCTTTGGTCAAAGAAATTTTGTCAAAATACTTTGTTGTTGACGACAACAGCAACCTTGAAATTCTGGTAAAGCAACTTTGTGAAAATACCGAAAAATATATTAAACTGAACAGTCAGTTGCAAGGCTTTTTGGCCAGAGTTAATCAAACGAAAACGCCTTTGCAAGAGCAAGTAAAACTTGAAAAAAATCGTTTGGAAAAAGAGTTTGAAATTTTGCAACACGAGTTGTCGTCGCACCAAGCAAACGTCAACTTGCAAAAGGGTAGAATTGAACTTTTGCTCCAACACGAAGACAGCACTTTTTTGAAAGAACAAATTGCCCAAATTCAACAAGAGATAGAAAAACAAACACGGCTTTGCCATTGTGCAAAAACGGCGATGGAAAATATTATTTTGGCAAAAGAAAACCTTGCCACGTCCTATTTGCCCAAATTGGCTCAAAAGGCAAGTGAAATTCTTTCTTCCATCACAAACGGAAAATACAGTCAAATCGTCACGGACAAAGAGTTTAACCTTGCTTTGGTTGAACAAGGTATGCAAAAGGAAATAGGTCGTTTTTCAAAAGGTATTCAACAGCAAACGTTGTTTGCTTTTCGCCTTGCCTTGTCCATTTCGTTGTATCAAAAGGAAATCCCCTTTGTGCTTATTGACGACGGCTTTGTGGATTTGGACGAAACGTGTTTTGCAAACGTTATGAATTTTGTAAAAACTTTGGCACAAAATTGTCAAGTTATCTATTTCACTTGTCA
The DNA here is from genome assembly GCA_017629595.1 of Clostridia bacterium. Lineage (GTDB taxonomy): Bacteria > Bacillota > Clostridia > Christensenellales > CAG-314 > RGIG2220. The sequence goes on from JAGBWW010000013.1 coordinate 8,840, forward strand.
CAAGCGTGGTGAAATTTTGAAAAATTGACTGTTGCTAAAACCTTTCAATCGTGATATAATAATTAGGTAAATTAGGAGGTGGCAAATATGATAAACGTTATTTCGTCAGTTTTGCATGCTGTTGCATTGACTCAAGGTCAATTGTTTTGGCTTATCGTCGGTATCGTTTCTCTTGGCATTTTGATTGGCATTGGTGTTTTGGAATACAAAAACAAAAAACTTGTCAAAAAAACGGAAAAACAAGAAGAACAAATTGAGCAATTAAAACAAAAGTTGGATACTGCAGTAGAAGGTTTTGTTTTGCCTCGTGGCATAATTTATACGGTCAACAAGGCCGACGAACAAATCACACCCGGCTCGTGGCAAGTTGTTTCTGGCGTAGAAGGCGTGGATAATTTCAATTTTAGACATAATGGTTTTGTTCGCAACGTAAAAAGTGGAACAATTCTCACCTTTGCCGAAGGCGATACGATTGGTGCAGTTTCTGCCAACGTTGTGGTAAGACTTCCCCAAGAAAAATAAAATGACAAGAGATTACAACGGATGGGATGAACTCTTTTTGGAAGAGTTTCAAAAACCCTATTTTGTACAATTAAAAGCCTTTTTGGTTGAGCAGTACGCCACCAAAAAGGTTTTTCCGCCTAAAAAACTTATTCTCAATGCCTTTGACTTGACGGCGTACGACGACGTAAACGTTGTCATTTTGGGACAAGACCCCTATATCAACGACGGTCAAGCAATGGGGTTATCTTTTTCCGTTCCCGACGGAGTGCGTCCACCGCCCAGTTTGCAAAATATTTTCAAAGAAATCAAGCAAGAGTACGGAACGGACAGCATAATCAAAAACGGAGACCTTACACCGTGGGCGCATCAAGGAGTATTGTTGCTTAATGCAACGCTTACGGTGGAAGCATACAAATCCAATTCGCACAGCAATGTTGGTTGGGCAACCTTTACCGACCAAGTTGTACGCTATCTAAACAAAAGAGAACGCCCCATGGTGTTTATGTTATGGGGAAATTTTGCAATCTCCAAAAAGCGACTTATAACAAATCCCAATCACTTGGTTTTGACGGCGGCACATCCTTCGCCTTTAAGTGCTTTCCACGGCTTCTTTGGTTGTGGACATTTCAAAAAGGCAAACGAATTTTTAGAAAATTTCAATCAGGAAATAAAATGGTAAAAAGAGCTTGTTTGTTTATACATGGTTGGATGACCGACGTCAAAGATTTTGACGTTTTGGAAAACTACCTGTATTTTTACGATAAAATTGAATATTGCAAGTTGCCCGGTCACAACGACGAACCTCTAAACCACAAGTTGCTCAACCCTCAAAGTGCTGTGGACGCTGTTTTGACGGCTTTTGACGGTTTACAAAACGAAGGCTACGTCATTGACGTGGTGGGCTATTCGCTTGGTGGTGCATTGACGACTTTTTTGGCAGGGAAACGCAAGGTCAATAAAATTGTGTTGGTTGCGCCTGCAAACAAATACATAAACTTTTCCACAGCGAAAGATAACGCAAAATTCTTGTTGGACAAGGTAAACGCCGTCTATCGCAAAGCGCAAGGCACGAGCAAAGAAAGGTGGCAAAAAGTCTTTTCATCGTTGACACCCATGGCAAACGACACAAAGTTTTGGATTGATCTGACGGCAAAAAGAATTTGGTGTTTCAGTTTGTACACCTATGCAATGTTTGCCCAAACAATAGATTTTTGCAATGCAAATTTGCGTCCTTCATCCACCCCTGCTCTTATTTTGTGGGGAGAATTGGACCAACTTGTGCCGGAAAGCACCGTTTTTCACGTGCAGAAATATTTTTCAAACAATCGTTACGTAAAGTTGAAGGGAGTAAGCCACTTGGTTTTTCAATCTTCAAGAGGTTTGTACGTAATGGAAAGAATTGTCAACTTTTTGCGGTAAAAATTGTGTTAGATGGCTAAAATTTGTTGCTAAATTAAATATATTTTGTTATAATAACTCGGCTTGTTAAGATTACAAGCAAACCCTTACTTCGCGCAGGCGAGGTCAAAAGTCCAAAAGGAGGTAAAAATATGAACAATTACGAATTGTTGTACATCATTGACAACAGCATCGAAGAGGAAGCTCGTGAAGCAGTAATTGAAAAGCTCAACAACGTTGTAACAGGTTTGAACGGTACAATTGAAAACGTTGACAAATGGGGCACAAGAAAATTGGCATACCCTATCAATTACAAATCCGAAGGTTACTATGTTCTCGTAAATTTCCAAGCAGAAGCAACTGTTCCTGCAGAATTGGAAAGAATCATGAGAATCACAGATGCAGTAGTACGCTATATGATTATTGTTAAATAACTTTAACTGTCTTGCTTTTAGATAGATTTAGGGTATTTAGAAAGATTTTAGGAAAAAAGGAGCAAATTACAGATGAACAAAGTTATGTTAGTAGGTAACCTTACAGCAGAACCCAGAGTTTCCACAATTGAAAGCACAGGCAAAACTTATTGCCGTTTCTCCATCGCAATCAACCGTTTTACACGTGGCGACGAAAAGAAAGCAGACTTCATTCCCATCATTGCTTGGGAACAACTTGGTCAAAATTGTGCAAGATTTTTGGGTAAAGGTAGCAAAGTTGCCGTAGTTGGCAGTTTGCAAATCAACAGTTACACAGACAATCAAGGTGTCAAAAGACAATCTGCAGAAGTTCGCGCCGAAAGTGTAGAATTTCTTAACAGAGTGGATGGTGCAGGAAGCACAAGCGCAGGTTATTCCACAAGCGACAACGCTCCCCGCATTGACCAATTGGAAGAAGTAAATTCCTCCGACGACGATATGCCTTTCTAATTGTGTAACACAACCGTCACGAAAGTGGCATCAGTTAGATTATAAGGAGTAAATAAAATGAGCGAAGTTAAAACACAAGAAAACGCACCCGCATCCGTCGGTTTCAAAAAACCTTACAAAAAAACTTCTCGCAAGAAAGTTTGCAATTTCTGTGTAGATAAAAGCACGTCTATCGATTACAAAGATATCAACAAACTTAAAAAATACATCACAGAAAAAGGCAAGATTTTGCCCAGAAGAATGACAGGTGTTTGTGCACGTCACCAAAGAGAACTTGCAGTTGCAATCAAACGCGCAAGAGTTATGGCTTTGTTGCCTTACGTCGGTGACTAATTTATAGTTAAAAAACAAAACCCAAAAGACCACTCAAAACTGAGTGGTCTTTTTTTGTTTATCTATATACTTTCAAATCGTTGTGTGGTATAGTATTGTATAAAGAAAACAAACCTTTATAGTTGGATTGGAGGTGGTTATTTATGAAATATAATAAAGATTTATTTATTA
>JAGBWW010000014.1 GCA_017629595.1 Clostridia bacterium
CCTTATGGTTTTCATACAATTAAGACTAATTCATCTAACGACATGAGTTCAATTTAATTTTAAAAATGTAAAATTGAATAAGATCACAATTAACTTTGTGGTCTTTTTTTTGTGTCTTTTTATATACGGTTGTATTTGACGTGGTCTTGCATATAAAGTTGAACAAAACTCAAACTAAATTTGATGAAAGCAAATTATATTTTTGAAAAACTTAAAAAAAGTATTCTAACGTCGCAAGAATTTCGTACGAGGACCTACACCAAGGGTGACAAAACTTTGCACGTCATATCTTTGGAAACAATGTGCAACGATGACAAAATTGCTTGGTACGTAACTTTGCCCCTTGCACAAACGAGCGATTTTGAAGAAAAATCGTTGGAAAACTGTTTGGCAACGAGCAACCTTGTAGATATTCCCAACGTGGACAAAGCAAAGGCTATGTTGGCAAACGGCAACAGTCTTGTTTTATTGATGGACAGCGATTTTGCCAAAGCGGTGGACACTCGCACGACGTTATCACGCGCGGTGGTGGAGCCACCCACGTCGGTTGTGGTAAAAGGGCCAAGAGAAGGGTTTGTGGAAGACTTGAAAAACAACGTAACCCTTTTAAGAAAACGCATGAAAAGTGAGGACTTTGTTGTAAAAACACTTTCCGTTGGCAAATACACCAATACGGAAGTGGCAGTCTGTTACGTAAAGAGCATTGCATCAAGTGACGTTTGCAACGAAATAATTCAGCGTATTACTTCCATAGATATTGACGGTGTTGTTGATTCGCACTATTTGGCGACCTATTTGCAACCTAAAAAATCGGTGTTGTTTCGTCGTGTGGGTTATGCAGAAAAACCGGACATCGTCGCTGCAAAAATGTTGGAAGGCCGTGTGGCAATCGTTGTTGACGGCTCTCCCATCGTTTTGACGGTGCCATACCTTTTTGTGGAAGATTTGCAAAACGTTGGCGACTACCAAATCAATTCGGAAGTCACCACTTTTTCGCGATTTTTCAGGGTTATTGCCGTGTTATTGTCAATTCTACTGCCCGCCGTTTACGTTTCATTGCAACGGTTCAACTACCAAATAATTCCGTTGACCTTTTTGGTAACTATATTAAATGCAACGGAAAACATACCCTTTTCGCCGTTGGCGGAAATGCTGTTTGTAATCATAATGTTTGACATTTTGCGAGAGGCAACCCTTTTGATGCCACAAGCAGCAGGAACGGCTCTTTCTTTGGTTGGCGCCGTCGTATTGGGAGAAGCGGCAATAAAAGCCGGTCTTTTGGGAGCACCTGCCGTTATGATTGGCGCACTTTCAGGTATTGGTTTATACAATATGCCCGACAACACCTTGATATTGTCTTTGCTGAGGTTAATAGTAACCTTTTTGGGTGGTTTTATGGGGCTGTTTGGTGTCATTATTGCCATGTTGGGGGTCCTTGCCTACGGAGTAAGCTTAGACAGTTTTGGCACACCCTATTTTGCTCCCTTTGCGCCGGAAATTACCAACGACAGACAAGACGCCATTGCGCTTAAACCTTTGTTCAAACGCAAAATGCGTCCCCAATCAATAAAAAACGTTAACGCTACGAGGATGAATCAAGATGAGAAATAAAGTTAAAATTTACCAAATTGCCTTGTTGCTTCTTTTGATTGTTCCCGGAGGCAAATATCTCACCATGCCTGCTCTTTTGGCAAATGAAGTTGGCAGAAACAGTTGGATTTTGGTGGGCGTAATGTTACTTGTTGATGCCGTTGGACTTTTTATGGTTTTGTGGGCATTGAAACTGAACAAAAAAGGTTTATCTTTGAAAAAGGTACTCAACACCCTTTCGCCAATCGGCGCAAAAATCATTTACCTTTTGATTATTGCTATGTTTGCGGTAAAGTGTTCCATTTTGCTTTTGTCGGGGTATAGATTGTTTGCAGCAACCTTTTCCGTCAAAACAAGTTGGTTGGGATTTATTGTTCCTATTGCAATTTTGTCGGTGTTTGTTGTGTCCAAGGGATTTCA
>JAGBWW010000015.1 GCA_017629595.1 Clostridia bacterium
TATATAAATATATTATATATATTATAATATACAATATATATGCCACGTTGGACGGGTGCGACAATCGTTGAGTTGGTTGAAATGTTTTCCAAATTTTATCGTTGCGTATTTGAAAGCCTCTTTCGTTGATTGCCGTCCACCTTATTAGTTGGGCAATACCAAGTTGACAAGGTTGCTATTCGTTTCAACGAAATCTTTTGTGCTTTGCGTTTTGCCGTCATAGGTTAAGGTGTCGCAAGTGAAAAATCCGTTTTTGCAATTGATGACAAGGCTTCCACCAAAAACCGTTTGTATGCCACCAAAGGGCAAAAGTTGCATGGTGACGGGACCTTGATATTTGTACACCTTGTGCAGTACCAACGTCTTTTGACGCAAGGTGGTTTGAATTTCGCTGTTTTCCACCACGTTGAAGTTGAAATCAAAAAGTTTGTCGGCCCTGCCCGAAGAAATCAATTCCTCTTGCATTGCCGATTGGTTTTTTATTGAATAGTCTTGATGGTATTCTTCCGCCTTGTAAAAAACCACGGAGGGCAACAAGGAAATGAAACACTTTTTGCCACTTCTCTTTTCGGCATCGTCAATTACCGCTTGAGCATATTGCAAAACTTCCTTTTCATTGGAAAAGATTGCCAAAGTGTAACTTTCCCCCTTGTCAATGAACTGCCCTTCGCCGTCGTACGGGTCAATCGTGTTGAAATAAACGTCCAAAAGGGTACGGAAATCTATCGTCTTGCTGTCGTAGGTTATTAAAATGGTTTCTTTGTGTCCCGTCTTACCACTTTTTACTTGTTCATAAGTGGGGTTGACAACTCGGCCACCGGCATAACCACTTGCAACACGCAAAACACCGTCATACTCGTAGTAAGGCTTTGCCGAACACCAAAAACAACCACCTGCCAAAAGCAAAACTTTTGTTGAGCCACCTTGCCAACGCCATGACACTCCGTCAAAAGTAGCCGTTCCGTCAAAAAGTTTTTTGTACTCTTCAAAAAAGACTTGTGCCAAATGGCTTTGGGCAACAAGAGTGGCAAAAGTCAAGTTGTAGTCAGCCAAAGTTTTGGCAATTTCGCTTGCCAAAGATGCGTCGCCTTCCAAAAACAAAGTTTCGTCTTTGCCTACGGCGTAAAGAAAGTCCCTTTCTTTTTGTTGCACAAAGCAAAAACCACCTTTGTCAAATCCCGTTACCTTTTGGGCAACGTCGCACAAAGTTGATGAAACGTTTGGGTGTGATTGAATAAGTTGTTTTCCGTTGACGAAAATTGTAGTCAATATGTTTCTCCTTTTTTTGTTTATTTTACCACAGCACCACTTGAAATGCAATATTTGTCGTATGAATTGCACCACTTTGGCCTTTTTGCTTTTTCGATCCTCTAACAAGATGAAAAAATTATTTGTTAAACGCCTCAATTTGTGGTATAACATTTTACGTGAAGAGGTGAAAATATGGCTGAAATGAAATATTCTACCAAAATAACCTTGTATAACAGTTATTTTGACTTGAACGACAACTTGTCGGCAAAATCCATTTTGAGTATTTTTCAAGACGTGGCAAGCGTTCACGCAGAAGAAATTGGCGTCGGTTTTGGTGCAATGTTGCAACAAAACTTTTATTGGGTGTTGAGCCGAATTAAATTTGACGTTTTTGAAATGCCCAAACCCAATCAAACGGTGATTGTTGAAACGTGGCCCCACGAAAAAGGCAGAATTGACTTTGACAGAGATTTGAAAATTTCCGACAAAAACGGCAAAACTTTGATTGTTGGCACGTCAAAATGGTGCGTGATTGATACGGTTGCAAGACGTTTGCAACGTGCAGAAAAAATAAACTACAACGGCGAAATTTGCAAAGAAGTCAACTATCAAGAAAACTTTGGAAAAATTGTTTTGCCCGAACAAGAGCCGAGAGAAAAGTTTAGATACAAGGTGCTTTTTTCCGACCTTGACCACAATCAACATATGAACAACACCAACTACGCAAATTTGGTCGCAAGCGCAGTCAATAACAAAATTTTGCACCACTTTGAAATCAACTTTGTCTGTGAATGCAAAGAAAATGACGAGATTGTCCTTTCTACTATTGAGGCAAACGGCGAATACGTCATTGGCAAAAGAGATGACCAAATTGTCTTTTTGGCCTTTGTAAATTGAGAAAAGTTTTATTTGAATTTATTAAAAAAAGTCCGACAAAGAGTCGGGCTTTTTTTATCTAAAAAATGGTTTTCAAAAGAAATTCCCCCACACTTATGTTGTTACACAACATAAATAGGGGGTCTTTCCCAAAATTGGTTCGTGAGTGTTCCACTCACTTCTAACAAAAGA
>JAGBWW010000016.1 GCA_017629595.1 Clostridia bacterium
GATTGTAACTACCAAATTTTAATTTATCCAATAAAATGTAATGAACCCCGACAGACTATTAAAATCTGTCGGGGTTATCTCTTTGCTTTCTGCGTATCAAATTTTTGTCTTTTCGGACAGTCGAGGACGCCTGTCCCTACAAGGAGAAATTAAACTTCCTTATGAGAAGTGCGCTTTTCGCAGAGTTTTTTTGTGCAGAAAATTAAATAAAAAGACCAAATGCAACCTGCATTTGGTCTTTGTTTTTATTCTTTTGATGCTTTGTTCACTTTTTCTATGCACTGGTTCAAGAAAATTGCCGATTCCAATATTTTGTCAATTTCTTGTGCTGAAAAGTGTATTTTAAGGGCAACGTTTAGTTTGAGTTGAATTTCCGTTTTCAAATCAAGCAAAACTTTCAAACCTTTTGCGGTGACGTCAACAAAAATTTGTCGTCTATTATTTTCATCGTGAATACGTTCAATCAAACCAAAATGCACCAAATTATCAATAACTTTGGTCAATTGTTGGTTGGACATATACATTTGTTTTGCAAGTGCGCTCATGGTAATTTGGGGGTTGTGTTTGACCGACACCAAACAAGCCAACTGTGTGGTTGTGATGGGCAAACCTTCCAAGGACACCAAGGCACGAAAATATTTTCTTATCGTTGGATAGTTACTTGCAATTAAATGGGTAATTTCAACAATTTTTTCATTTTCGTTCATTATTTAATACCTCACGTAAAAAATATAAAATAAATATGTATATTTGTCAAATATTAAATGCCCAATCCCTCTTGCCAAAAGGCAAATTGTAGGTTAAAATAATATAAAGGAGTATTTTTTCAAATGAAAACACTTTACACACAAAGGCTTATTTTAAGAGATTTTGCACAAACCGACCTTGTGGACTTCAACAGATATTGCTCCGTTGAAGGCGTAGGCGAAATGGCAGGTTGGTCTTGTCACAAATCCATGGAAGAATCGCAAGAAATACTTTCACGTTTCATTGCCGAAGGACACACCTATTGTTTGGAAGACAACCTTTCTCACGTCGTAATTGGAAGCATTGGCATTGAAGAGAAAAACAACGAAATTTTTGATATAGTGCGCCAAAAAGGTCTTTTTGGCACAATCGTTGAAATTGGTTACGTTTTGGAAAAGCAACATTGGAACAAAGGTCTTATGACGGAAGCCGTTTTGCGAGTTATTGACCATTGTTTTTGCGACTTGCACGTGGACAACATACTTGTTGGACACTTTCCCGACAACCTTCAAAGCAAACGAGTTATTGAAAAATGTGGTTTTTCGCCCCTTATTACGTTGGAAAAGATTTACCCCAACCAAAAGGGCGAAAAGGTGGACGTATGCCTTTACTATATGTCGGCATTTGACTACTTCAAAAAGCGTCTCAAAAAGTATTCCAAAGCAGTTGCCGTCGTCGGTATGTGTGGAAGTGGCAAATCGGTTTTGACCGAAATGTTTGAAAAACTCGGTTGGAACAAAATTTACTTTGGTGGTGTTACCGTTGCCCAACTCAAAAAACAAGGGTTGGAAATCAACGAAGTAAACGAAAGGGCAATGCGTGAAGGTTTGCGCAAAAAATACGGTATGTCGGCATTTTCCGTTTTGTTGGTGGACGAAATCAAGGAAAAATTGCAGAGAGGCGGACTTGTTTTGGACGGTTTGTATTCGTGGAGCGAATACACCCACCTAAACGTGGCGTTGGACGGAAACATCGTATTGTGCGCAGTGGTAACAAATCGCAACCTTCGTTACGAAAGATTGGCAACACGCACCGTAAGACCTTTGTCACGTCAACAAGCAATGAGCCGAGATTACAGCGAAATAGAAAACTTGGAAAAAGGTGGTCCAATTGCTTGCGCTCACTTCTATATTGACAACAACGGAACAGAAGAACAATTAAGACACAATTTCTACGACTTTTTGGCATATTTGTTGAAAAAATAAGATAAATTCAAAAGTATAAGGAGACCAAAGATGAGATACGTTCTTTCCATAGACGTAGGTTCACAAAGCTTGCGTGGTTGCATTTTTGATGAAAAGGGCAATTTGGTTGCCAAAGAACAACTTAAATATCCCCCTTTCAAAAGTATCAAAACGGGTTGGGTGGAAGTAAACCCCGACGTGTTTTGGCAAACGTTGTGCCAAGTATGCAACAATCTCAAAAACAATCACAAAGACCTTTTTGAAAAAATAGAAGCAATGTCAGTGGACACCTTCCGTGACACGGCCGTATTGTTGGACAAAGACAACAACGTGGTGCGCGACAGTTTGATGTGGAGTGACCTTCGCATTGCCGACGTAAGCGAGAGTGTGCCTTTTGGGCGCAGGGTGGCGTTTGCCTTGGTTGGCATGACGCGTACCATTGACGCTTTGCGCAAACGAATAAGAACGCGTTGGATAAAACAAAACGAGCCGGAAAATTGGGCAAAGACCAAAAAAATCATCAACGTTTCCTCCTATCTCAACTTCAAACTCACCGGTAAACTTTTGGATACCGACGCCGCGCAAATTGGCAAACTTCCCTTTGACTATAAAAATCGTCATTGGTCCAAAAAAAGCGATATTTTGTTCCCCTTATACGAAATATCTCACGACTATCTCATTGACCTTGTGCCTTCAGGTCAAAGCATTGGCGTTGTAAGTGAAGAAGCAAGTAAACTTTCGGGGATTAAATGTGGCTTGAACATAATCGGCACGGGAAGCGACAAAAGTTGCGAAACGTTGGGTATGGGTTGTTTGGAAGACAACGTTTGCGCCGTTTCTTTTGGCACAAGCGCATCGGTGCAATTTTCCACTCCTACCTACTTTGAACCGGAACCTATGTTGCCCAGTTATCCCAGCGTGGTGCAGGGCTATTACAACCCCGAAGTGCAAATTTTCCGTGGTTTTTGGATGGTAAGTTGGTTTGTGGAAAACTTTGCCTCAAGTTACACAGAACAAGCCAAAAAAGAAGGCGTTTCGGTGGAAGAACTTTTGGATAAAGATATGCAGAAAATCCCCGCAGGCTGTGACGGTTTGATGTTGCAACCATTTTGGCAAGGTGGTTTGACCAATCCCGAAGCACGTGGTGCAGTAATTGGCTTTACCGACGGACACACACGCATCCACTTGTACAGAGCCATCATAGAAGGCATTTTGTTTGCCGTAAGAGAAGGTTTGGAAAGATTGGAAAGACGTGGCAAAAAACACGTTGATTACGTAACCGTTTCGGGTGGTGGAAGCAAATCGGAAGCCATTTGTCAAATGTGCGCCGACGTTTTGGGACGTCCCGTAAAACGTGCGCACACCTTTGAAAGTTCTTCATTGGGTTCTGCAATCATCACGTTCACCTCTCTTGGCGTACATAAAGACGTGAAAACCGCAGTAAAAGAAATGGTGCGTTACAAAGACGAATTTATACCCAACGCCGACAACAAAGTGGTATACGACGATTTGTTCTACAAGGTATATATGAAAATGTACAAAAAACTCAAAAAATTCTATATTCACTTGGAAGATAGATTTTAATTGACTAAAAAGTAAGATTATTAATAAAAAAAACACCAAACGCTCAACTTTTAATTTTGAAGTTGGGCGTTTTTTTATTAAAAGCAACGATAAAACACTTTTGCATTTGTACCGAACAAAATTTAGGTATCAAAATAAAACCCGTTTTTTACTTTTCGCCACTCCTTTTTTGTTTTTTGCTCTTTACATTACCAAAAAATAAATGTATAATTTTATAGTATGAAAAAGTATTTTTACAAAGGCTTGGCAGTTGTCAACGCATACGCCAACTATCAAAAGGTAACCCAACAAGTTTCCATTTTGCAACAAAAGTTTTGTGAACTTGGCGTCCAACTTGAAAAAACGGATACGGCAACACTTTCTTCAAAGGTAAGTGGTGGAAATTTGTCTTGCAACCAAACGGACGTGGACTTTGTGTTGTATTTGGACAAAGACAAACACACGGCGTATTTATTGGAACAAATGGGTTTTCGCCTTTTCAACAATGCAAAAAGCATTGAAATTTGCGACGACAAAATGCTTACTCACTTGCATTTGGCAAACAAAGAAATACCAATGCCAACGACGATGCACGCTCCTTTGTGCTACACGCCAAATGCGTACAATCCCACCGTATTGGACAATGCCGAAAAAACTTTGGGATTTCCCATGGTGGTAAAAGAGTGTTTTGGCTCCTTTGGAAAGCAGGTGTATTTAGCGCAAGAGAGAGGCGAGTTGGAAACTTTGCACAAAACCCTTTTGGGCAAACCGCACCTTTTCCAACAGTTTATTGAATACTCAAAAGGCAAAGACGTAAGGCTTATCGTCATAGGTGGCAAGGTGGTTTGTGCAATGGAAAGACAATCTCAAACCGACTTCCGTGCCAACGTGGAATTGGGTGCAACGGGAGTGGCATACCTTCCCGACCGAAATTATATAGAGTTAGCAGAAAAAGTGGCTACCATTTTGAACTTGGATTATTGTGGTGTAGATTTGTTGCACTCAAAAGACGGGCCACTTGTTTGCGAAGTCAACTCCAACGCATTTTTCAACGAAATATCCAAAGTTTGTCAAATAGACGTGGCAAAACTTTTGGCACAGCATATTTATCAAAAGGTGTACAAATGAAATCACTTAAACAGCTTTACAAAATAGGTTTTGGACCGTCATCATCTCACACAATGGGACCTGCCGAAGCAGGAACGCAATTCAAAAATGCTCATCCCGACTTGGACTATCGTGTAACGTTGTACGACAGTTTGTCTGCAACGGGCAAAGGCCACTTGACGGACGAAATTTTGAAAAAGGTATTGGGCAAGGTGGAAATCGTCTTTGACAACGATACAAAACAACGTCATCCCGTAGCCATGCAGTTTGAAGCCATAAAGGACAATCAAGTGGTGGCAAAGCGACTTTGCTATTCCATTGGTGGTGGCGACATTTTGTGGGATGGTGACACACTTAAAGAAGCCGAAGAAATTTATCCCCACAACTCTTTTGTGGAAATTATGAATTATTGCAAAACCAACAACATAGAGTTGTGGCAATACTGCACCCACTTTGAAGGGGAAGAAATATTAAATTATATGCTTCTTGTTTGGGAAACGATGAAAAAGTGCATTGACCTTGGACTACAAGCCGAAGGCATTTTGCCGGGTGGTTTGTCGGTTGTAAGACGTGCAAAGATACTTTCTCAACCCAAAGTGGGCGAATCAATTCAAACGATGGACAACCGAACGGTTGCTTCATACGCCTTTGCCGTAAGTGAACAAAACGCATGTGGTGGCATCGTTGTAACTGCACCCACGTGTGGAAGTGCAGGGGTAATGCCTGCCGTTATGAAATTTGCTCAAACAGTACACGGTTTTGACGACCAAGAAATTGCCAAAGCATTGCTCACAGCAGGTGTGGTGGGCAACTTGGTAAAGCAAAACGCATCAATTTCCGGTGCCAAATGCGGTTGCCAAGCCGAAATAGGAACAGCATGCGCAATGTCTGCTTCTGCCCTTTCATATTTACGAAAGATGACGTTGGAACAAATAGAGTATTCAGCAGAAATATCTTTGGAACATCATTTGGGATTGACGTGCGATCCGGTAAACGGTTTGGTGCAAATCCCTTGTATAGAAAGAAACGCCGTTGC
>JAGBWW010000017.1 GCA_017629595.1 Clostridia bacterium
CAAGACTGTGTCTGAAATGCGTACTTTTGCACGCACGGAATTTTCCATTGTGCCGGGCACAAAGAAAAAAGAGGAACTCAAAGCCGAAATTGTTGCAGTATATTTGGGTGAAAAGACGCCCGAAAAACCTCGCAAATCGGGTCGCCCTACCTTAAATAGCAAAGTCGTGGAAAAAGAAGTTGACGATATTAAACAACCTGAAGTGGAATTTTACACAAATCACGAAGAAACTTTGCAAGAGGAAGAAGACGATTACACCGTAGAAGGTATTTTGGACGTCCGTCCCGAGGGCTACGGTTTTTTGCGTTTGAACAATTTTTCAGCATCTACCAACGGTGACGTTTACGTACCCCCGCAACAAATAAGAAGATTTTCCTTGCGTTCAGGCGACAAATTGGAAGCGCGCGTACGTCGTTTCAAAGAAAAATCGGCACCCAGCCTTATTTTCGTTTTCAAAATCAACGATATATCATGCGATCAACTTCCCCAACGCATCAGTTTTGACAAATGCAAACCCACCTTCCCCAACCAAAGAATTGTGTTGGAAACGACCAAAAACGAATATGCACTTCGTGCCGTTGACTTGGTTGCTCCTTTGGGCAAAGGCTCTCGTGGTTTGATTGTTGCCCCTCCCAAAGTGGGCAAAACGATTTTGCTCAAAAAGATTGCGCAAGCAGTAAAAGTAAACCACCCCGAAATTCATTTGACGGTGCTTTTGGTGGGCGAACGTCCCGAAGAAGTTACCGATTTTGTTGAATCGGTTGATTGTGAAGTAGTGTATTCCACCTTTGACCAAACTCCCACCCATCACCAACAAATTGCCGAAATGGTTGTCAAAAACGCAATTAGACGTGTGGAATTGGGACAAGACGTAATGATTTTGATGGATTCCATCACAAGACTTGCTCGTGCATACAACCAAACTATGAGCGCAACAGGTCGCACACTTACGGGTGGTTTGGACATTTCAGCCTTGCAAATGCCCAAAAAATTGTTTGGCTCGGGCAGAAAGATTGCATCCGGTGGCTCGTTGACCATTTTGGCAACGGCTTTGGTGGATACGGGAAGCAAAATGGACGATATCATTTACGAAGAATTCAAAGGCACGGGCAATATGGAAATTCACTTGGACAGACGCCTCAGTGAAAAACGCATTTTCCCTGCCATTGACTTGGCAAAAAGTGGTACAAGACGAGAAGATTTGTTGCTCACTCAAGCACAGGTGGAAGGAATGTATCTCATTAGACGTGCCTTGTCCAACCAAGACGAAAAGGCAACGGAAGAATTGTTGGATATGCTCACTTGCACCTCTAACAACCAAGAATTTATTGAAACACTCAAATTACTTACGAAAAGAAGATTGAAATAATGAAAACTGTGGTAATCGGTTTGTCCGGTGGCGTAGATAGCGCCGTGGCAGCCCACGTATTAAAACAACAAGGCTACAAAGTTATCGGCTTATTTATGCACAATTGGGAAGAAGAAGATCCCAACGGTGTTTGCACTGCAGCCAACGACTTTGAAGACGTAAAAAAGGTTTGTGCCATTTTGGATATTCCGTACTATTCGGTCAACTTTGCCAAACAATATCAAGAAAGGGTGTTTTCTTATTTTTTGGACGAATACAAAAAAGGTCGCACCCCCAATCCCGACGTATTGTGCAACAGAGAAATAAAATTCGGACCGTTTTTACGCTATGCCAAAGCGCTTGGTGCAGACTACATTGCAACGGGACACTATTGTGGAATTTCCCACGAAGACGGTGTTCATCGTCTGCTCAAAGCAAAAGACCAAAACAAAGACCAAACCTACTTTCTCAATCAACTTTCTCAAGAGCAGTTGGCAAACGTTTTGTTTCCCTTAAGCGATATGATAAAGCCTCAAATAAGAGAAATTGCCGACCAACTTGGTTTGTGCGTTGCCCATAAAAAAGACAGCACTGGCATTTGCTTTATCGGTGAAAGAAAGTTTAGGGAATTTTTGCAACAATACCTTCCCAACCAAGAAGGCGACGTAGTCACTTTGGATGGCAAAAAGGTAGGCACACACGTTGGCTTGATGTACTACACTTTGGGACAACGCCGTGGGCTTGGACTAGGTGGCACAAAAGATAACCAATCACGTTGGTTTGTGGTGGACAAGGACTTGAAAAACAACCGTTTGCTTGTTTCCCACGGTGACGAAAGCGTTTTGCTTTCCAAGAGTTGCACTGTGTCCAACGTAAATTGGATTCCACAAAAACCCAATACAGACAAATTTACTTGCTTTGCAAAGTTTAGATACCGTCAAGACGAGCAAAAAGTTACCGTTGAAATAAAAGGCAACGAGACAATTGTATATTTTGACCAAAGACAAAGAGCCGTCACGCCGGGACAATTTGCCGTTTTCTATGACGAAACGCAATGTCTTGGTGGTGGCACGATAGAAACAGTAGAAAAATGACCGACCAACAAATCCAACGCCAACTTGAAATATTAGAAAAACAACCGCTCCCCAAAAAACGAATTTGGGAAGTGGATTTTGT
Source organism: Clostridia bacterium (assembly GCA_017629595.1). Taxonomy (GTDB): domain Bacteria; phylum Bacillota; class Clostridia; order Christensenellales; family CAG-314; genus RGIG2220. Next base: position 2,525 of record JAGBWW010000017.1, read on the forward strand.
GCGTGGACTTTTGATTTTGTTGGTTACGTTTGATCACTTTATGTTTGACTGTGCCTTTTTGTTTAATTTCAAAGGCGAATTTGGAATTGCATTAAAGACATTTGCAAAACAATATTATCTTGGCTACAATTGGCTTGGCGACGTTCGTCACGTTATTCAATATAGTTGCATAATGTTGTTTGTCTTTATTGCAGGGCTTTCTTGCGCCCTTTCAAAAAGCAATTTCAAGCGTGGTGCAAAAATGGCAGGTTTTGCCTTTTTGTTCACCTTTGCAACGTACTCTTTGGACGCCTTTGGCTTTAGTGGTATGACAATCAGCTTCAACGTAATTCACGTTATTGCATTGTGCGTTCTTTTGTGGGCGTTGATTGATTTTGTTTTGTCCAAACTCAACCAAAATGGCAAAAATATTATTTATTGTTGTTTGGTCACCTTGGCAGTTGCAATTTTGGTGGTGGGATATTTATATCTAAACCAACCTATCAAAGAGCCTTTGACACATTTCCAATCTATTTTTGTAGAAAACAACACCTTGCCCGCCAACTCTACGGGCGACTATTTGGTTTTGTTTCCTGCAATGGGTTGGTTTTTGATTGGCGCGATGTGTTCAAAACTTTTATATAAAGAAAAGTGCACGTTGTTTGGTGCAATCAACGAAAAATATTTTGCCCCCATCACGTTTTGTGGCAAGTATTGTTTGTTCATTTACGTAGGCGCACAAATTGCTTTTGTAGCAATAGGAGCATTGTTTGGATGGCTATAAATAATTTATATCAACAAATATGCCAAACGGAGTTTAGCAACAAGGTTGCTTTGGAATATTTTTCTCAAAAGATAACTTACAAAAAGTTGTGGAAAGAAATTGACCACGTTGCAAGTAAGCTTTCGCAATACGGCATCAAAAAGGGAGATTGCATATCCATTGCCTTGCCAAACACTGCAAGTGCGGTGGTGTTGTTGTATGGCGCAAACAAAATTGGTGCAGTGTGCAACCTGCTTCATCCCTTGCTTCCCATATACAAACTTAAAAAACTTGCAACTTGGACAAAAAGCAAACTGTTGTTTGTATCCGACGTTGTTGCAAACGATTACGTTGACCAACTTGTAGGCGACTTTGCCGTCGTCGTTTGTCGGACGGAAGATTATTTGGTAGGCTTTAATAAGTGGGTGGTAAAAAGCAAAGTTGCCCCCAAGCGTAAAAACACCAAAGAGTGTTTTACCTTTTCTCAACTTGTAAAAGGCAAAGCGCCTCAAGTGGCTGTTGCAGGCGACAAAGACGACGTTGCAATAATTATGCACGGTGGTGGCACGACGGGTGAGGAAAAGGCAGTTATGCTTACCAACGGAAACTTCTTGACAACTGCGCAAAGCACGATAGAAGTCATTTGTGGCGATCACAAAGAAAAACAAAGATGTATGTTGTCGGCGATACCATTTTTCCATGCGTTTGGATTTGGCGTCTGCTTACATACCATGCTTGCCAACGGAATAAAAGTTTTGCTTATGCCGGCATATTCTTCCAAAGAGGCTGTAAAACACGTTTCAAAGGGCAAAATAAACTATATGGCGGGCGTTCCCACTCTTTTTGACGGACTAACTCGCACCAAAGGATTTGTCACCAAGGGCTTGAAAGAGGTCAAGTACGCCTTTTCGGGAAGCGATCGTCTTTCTCAAGAAATAAAAGAGCGTTTTGACAACGCCGTAAAAAGTGTTGGAGGAAGTGCAACTTTGGACGAAGGATATGGCTTAACCGAGTGTTGTGGCGTATCTTGTGTAAACACTCGTCCCAACTACAAGGAAGGCAGTTTCGGAAAAGTTTTTTCCAATGCGTGTGCCGAAGTGTTTGTTGATGGCAAAAAAATGCCACGCAACACGTTGGGAGAAATTTGTATAAGTGGTGAAGGACTCTTTGCAGGATACTTTGACGACCAAGAAACGACGGATAAAGTCGTTTTTGTCTGTGACGGCAAAAGATGGCTCAAGACGGGCGACAAGGGAATTGTTGACGTTGACGGCTATATATATTATAAGGATAGAATAAAACGCATTGCCAAAGTAAGTGGTATTACCGTTTTTCCGATAGACGTGGAAAAAACCATTGAGCAAATTGACGGAGTAATCAAGTGTGAAGTTACGGCAATCAGCCACCCTTACAAAGGAACGGTGTTAAAAGCCTTGGTTGAAAAAAGCGACGAAATACAAGACGAGCAACTTTTGTCGCAAATAAGAAAGGAGTGCAGACAAAAATTGAGCAAATGGGAAAGGCCAATTTCTTATCAAATTGAAAAATTGTCTTGCACCAAAAA
>JAGBWW010000018.1 GCA_017629595.1 Clostridia bacterium
CAACGGGAATACCGTTGAAACCTTCGTCAGGCAAACTTGTGCTTGTTTCCCAGAAAAATTCCGCGTTGCCGTTGAGATAATACAAACATGCACCACAAGCGGCAAGTCCACCTGCAATAGCCATAGATAAGATAATGTTTCGTTTGTCTTTCATACCGGCATATCGTGCTGCGTTTCGGTTGCTACCTGTTGCACGCAATTCATAACCAAACACCGTTTTATTGAGAACGATATATACAACGATGGCAATTACAATTGCAATAATTATGCCACCGTCAGCCCAAGAGCCTTTAAACAAAAGGTCCATGCCCAAACGAGGGTTGGAAACACCGTTTACACGAGTGGGAATGATATAACCAGTTTTGCCTTCGCTTGCGTTTTTGAGATGTCCGTTTGCATCAAACACCCAAGTAACAACGCTTGCTGCAATCCAGTTGGTCATAATGCATACGATAACTTCGTTAATGTTGAGCAATGCTTTGAACAAACCGGGAATTGCGCCCCAAATTGCTCCTAAAACAATACCGACAAGCAACGCCAACAACCAAACCCAAAATGCACCACCGTCTGTGGTAGGAATGGAGTGAGCCACCAAAAGGGAACCCATTGTACCCATCAAAAATTGACCGGGAGCACCAATGTTGAACAAACCTGTTTTAAATGCAAGAGCAACAGACAAACCTGTCAACAAAATGGGGGTTGTTCTAAATAACATTGAGCCGAGGCTTGCAGAGTTGAAACCAAATGAAATTTCAAAACTGCTTCCCGTAAAGAAAGGTCCGGATATCAAAACCAAGAAACCTTTCCAAATGTCGCCAGCGTGATTTGTTGCAATACCTGCAATAATCATGATGACCAAGCCAATAACCATACCACCTGCAATGGAAATGAGAGATGACAAAATTGATTTTGTTCTTTCTTGTTCGTAAAGGGTTTTAAGTTTGGGTTGTTCGCCGTCAACCGATACAAACAAACTTTTGCACCAGCGACCGATGGCAATGCCAACCTTTTTAAACCAGTTGCCTATGGCAGATAAGATACTTTTAAACTTATTCATTGTCTGCCCCCTTCTTCAAGTACTTTTCTTGACGCTTTGCACCTGCCATATACAAGCCCAATTCTTGTGCCGTAACTTCGCCTTGTGCAAATTCGCCAACAATTTCGCCTTCGTACATTACGTAAATTCTGTCGGACACCGACATAACTTCGTCCAATTCCAACGAAACAAGCAAAACCGCTTTGTCTTGGTCACGTTGGTCAACAAGTTGTTTGTGAATATATTCAATTGCGCCAACGTCCAAGCCACGAGTGGGTTGAACTGCCACCAACAACTCACTGCCTTTGTTGATTTCACGAGCGACGATTGCTTTTTGTTGGTTGCCACCCGACATACTTCGTGCAATTGTAATGGAGCCTTGACCACTTCTTACGTCAAAGTCTTCAATCAGTTTGTCGGAATATTCTCTTACTGCGTCAAATTTGATGAAACCTGCTTTTTGAAAATCGGGTTGCCAATAACGTTGCAAAACCATGTTTTGTTCCAACGAAAAGTCCAAAACCAAACCAAATTTGTGTCTGTCTTCGGGAATATGGCTGAGATTTTCGGCACGTTTACGTACTGATGAGCGTGTGATGTCTTTTTCGCAAAGAGTGATTTTGCCCGATTCGGTATTTGTCAAACCTGTCAAAGCATATACCAAGTCGGTTTGTCCGTTGCCTTCAATACCTGCAATACAAACGATTTCACCCTTACGTACTTCAAAAGATACGTTGTTGACGGAAAGTTTTTTGTTCATTTGAGAACGAACACAAAGGTCTTGCACTGTCAAAACAACGTCTTTTGCTTGGTGAGGATCTTTGTCCACTTTAAGTTGGACGGGACGGCCAACCATCATTGTGGAAAGTTGTTGCGCGTCGGTATTTTTTATGTCAACAGTGCCGATATATTTGCCCTTTCTCAATACGGTGCATCTGTCGGCGACTGCCATAATCTCGTTTAATTTGTGTGTGCTGAACAAAATGGATTTGCCTTCTTTTGCAAAACCACGCATGATATTCATCAATTCGGTAATTTCTTGGGGTGTTAAAACTGCCGTAGGTTCGTCAAAAATGAGGATTTCGTTGTCGCGATAGAGCATCTTTAAAATTTCAACTCTTTGTTGCATACCGACGGAAATGTCTTCAATTTTTGCGTCAACGTCAACGTTCAAGCCGTATTTATTTGAAAGTTCTTCTACTTCTTGACGTGCTTTTTTTCTATCTAAGAACAACCCTTTTTTAGGTTCTGCGCCCAAAATGATGTTGTCCAAAACGGAATAAACTTCTACCAACTTAAAGTGTTGGTGAACCATGCCAATGCCCAAATCGTTGGCATCGTTTGGGCCTTTGATGTTTACCACTTGACCGTTTTTCTTGATTGTCCCCTTTTCGGGCATATACAAACCAAACAAAACACTCATCAAAGTGGATTTGCCTGCACCATTTTCGCCCAACAGTGTGTGAATTTCGCCACGTCTCAATTGCAAAGTGATGTCATCGTTTGCAATGATACCGGGAAATTCTTTTGTAATATTTAACATTTCAATGACGTAATCGTCATTTTTTGTTACGTTGGAGTTTATAACTTGATTTTCTTTTGCCATAACTGCTCCCAATGTTTGTCTTTTTTTATGTGTTGCAAAAGTCAAAAAAGAAAGGACATTTCTGTCCTTTCTTTTAGACATTTAATTTCTTATTCGTACAAAACTGTTACTTTTGTAAGACCAAGGCTATCAAACCATGCTTGATTGATTGTTTCGGGCAATGTGTTGCTGATTGTGATTTCGCCGTCAACTACGTCTTGGAACAATGCTTCGTAATCGGATACTTTGAAGTTTTTCAAAGACCAAGTTGCTGTGGGCAAACCTGTTGCTTTGTCTGCTGCGCCAAGGACCAAGTTTGCATCTGCAAGTTCTGCATCCCATTTGTTTGCATAGATTTTGCTCAAGCAAAGTTCTACGGATTCTCTCAAACCTTTGACTGCGGATGTGATAACTCTGTCACTGGATGCGGATTGGTCAACGTCAACACCGATAACTTTGCCGTTTGTTGTTTCATCTGCTGCGGAAACAACGCTGGAGAACATGGAGCCACCGCATGCAAAAACTACTTCTGTGCCTGCTGTGTACCAGCCGGAGATTTGTGTTTGCAATTCAGTAGATGCACTGAATGTGGAGCCATATTGATAGCTGTATCTGATTTCAACGTTTACGTTTTTAACTTTTGCTGCTGCTTCTGCACCTTGTACGTAGCCATAACCAAAACGGTTGCATGCAGGGTTTTCACCACCGCCACCGCCGGTGTAACCCAATTTGGTGTAGCCTTCCATAACTGCTGCATAACCTGCAAAGAAACCGGATTGTTCTTCTTGGTATGTTACTGCAACTACGTTGTCAAGACCCAATGCCCAACCATCGATGAAGATGAATTTGACCGTGGGGTTTGCTGTTGCAACTGTTGTCATTGCTGCTGCTTGCAAGAAACCGGGTGCTACGATAACTTTTGCGCCGTTTGTGATTGCAAGGTTCATTGCATCAATACGGTCTTGGTCTGTTGCACTGTCGCCGTTTGCAGGTTGATAGTATTTGTAAGAAATACCATTGTCATGACCATACTTTTTGACGCCTTCCCATGTACCTTGGTTGAAGCCTTTGTCTTTCAATTGACCGACGTCTGTTACGACTGCCAATTCGTATTTGCCATCTGCAGATGTTACTTCATCGGGAATTGCATCGTAAGGATCTGTGGGTGTGCATCCTGCAAAACCGATGATGCTTGTCATCAAAACTGTGATTGCCAAAAAAATTCCTAAAAATTTTTTCATTGTTTTCCTCCAAAAAATATTCTTTGGCAAGCCTGTACGCTTGCATTTTTATTGTACCATAAGCGTAAAAAACAATCAACACTAAAACTAAATATTTATGAAAAATATTATGTGTGTAAGTATAGTATGTTTTATAAAAAAATATACTAATAACTTAAATATTCAATAAAAAAGCACATCACGTTTGATGTGCTTTTGGTTTTATTCCAAATAGGTATTGCTTTTTTCGTCGTAAGCTTTGCTCCACTCTTGGTGAGGGTCGTCTTTGTCTTTGAAATAGTTGTACAAAACGCCCAATGCAAAGACTAACAAGGCAACGCTTATGTAAATGATAAATTGCAAGGGGTTGTTGATTGCCCCACCCAACACAAACAAAATTGTGCCGACAAGAGCAAATACGGGACAAACGATACCCAAAAATACGTTTTTGATATTGCCAACTTTGTATTCTTTTATTACACGGACATAAAGCACCGACCAAAGTGCAAAGTTGCAAATCATTGCAATTTCGGCAAAGTCCGTTTCGGGTGTACCGTTTTTGAAGAAACCTGTTTCTTCAACAAGCCAATGCATACCCAACCAAAACAAAATACTGAAAAGTCCCAACAAATAGGAAAGGACGGGAACTTGCTTTTTGCCTACGTTGTCGCTGAATTTTTGGGGAAGCATATAGCCGTCTGCCAAAATTTCGCCGTAGTGAATATGTCCCATAACCATGGTATCCACCGTACCGCCAATTGCGATAATGCCAAATACCATCAAAACTACTGCAAAGATTTTGCTTTCAAACATATGGGACAATACTTCCCACAAATAATCGTTGCCGTAGTCAATTATTTGCAAACCAAATTGTGCTACGCCAAAGTAGAACAAGACGTAGAAAGTGATGGCAAACAAACTGCCAATGACAATGAGCCCCTCGGCCTTTTTGTTGCCTGAGTGTTTTGTCAACGTGTTGAAAGCAAACCAACCTTCACAACAAAACGCAACGGGACTGAGTGCGCAAAGCCAACCTATTGCACTACTTTCGCCTTCAACAAAGGTGCGATGAAGATGCTCTGCCAAAGGAACAATATTTTCGTCGGCAAAACACAAACCCCAAATTGCAATAAACAACAAGGGTGCGTATTTCAAAACGGTTGTTACTTGTTGAAGTTTGTGTGCAAAATGATAGTCAATTGCATTAAGAAGCACAATAAACAAGACGTAACCTGCGCCAACAATTACGGGAATTGCTCCGTGAGAGTGCAAACCAAAAAGGTTGACCGTATATACACCCATTACCCAAGAAAGCACCGCAATGACGGCGGGGGTTGCCATAAAATAGGAAAACCAACTGTAACCCGTTGCAAACCAACGAGGGGTGTAGTGACTCATAACGGAAAGGGTTGCTCCACTTTCCAATTTTTTGTCAAGTTGACAAACCGACAAACATCCAGCCATGGCTGTTAAACCACCAATAACAATTGCCAAGCCACCTTGCCAAATACTGCCATCGGCAGCGTCAATTATGAAATTTGCTTTATGCAAAATGCCTGCTGTGCAACAAAACAACAGCATAAAAAGCACTGCATGGGGAAAAGATCTAGTTTTGTGTGACATTTTCGTTAAGTTTTTCAAAAAATCTTTGGCTTTTTGCCTTTGAAGGACAAAAATCCACATCGTAGTTTTGTTTGAGCAAAGTCTTTAATTGTTGCAATTTTTCTTTATTTTGGTGTTCGCATTCCAATTCGTAATCGCAAACGTCAAGATATTCGTTTTTGTCAATTTCCAAAACGTACTCTTGAAATTGCCTTTTGGTGCGATGAGTTGTCAATAAGCCGACGAAGTGGCAATCGCCACCAATGTCAATGCCGAAAAGTTCATTGACACGTCTTTGGGCAATGCCCTTGTCAATATAAATTTGTGCTTGTTTTTGATCAATTTCGCAGTCAAACTCGTCGCAAACCCAAATTCCGTCCTTTTCTTCTTGACGGCGCTTGACGGTCAAATTGAAGCGACATTCCTTTTGACGTATGCGCACCATCACGTTTTTGTCGGGCGCCTTTGTTGAGAAATAAAAATTTTCTTGCAACACGGCGGGGAATCCGTCCGTCAGCATTTCATATTGGCGCTTTGTCAACAAAATTTTAAGTTCTTGCTCTTTTTGTTTCATTGGGGTTTCAAAAAGAAAAAGCCGTGGCTGAACACGGCCTTTTCCTAAAATTTTAGTAGTTTTCTTTGAGAATTTCAAAGTATGCTTTTGCGTGCAAGCAAACGGGGCATGCTCCGGGTGCTGCGTTGCCTACGTGTACGTGGCCACAGTTACGGCAAATCCAAGCTGTTTTTTCTTCGCGTTGGAAAACTTTGCCTTCTTTTATATTTTGTGCCAATGCACGATATCTTTCTTCGTGGTGTTTTTCTACTGCTGCAACGCCTTTGAATTGTGCTGCAATGGCTTTGAAACCTTCTTCTTCTGCAATTTTTGCAAATTCAGAGTACATTTCTGTCCATTCGTAGTTTTCGCCTGCTGCTGCATCCAAAAGGTTTTCAATAGTTGTGCCTACACCATGAAAATGTTTGAACCACAATTTTGCGTGTTCTTTTTCATTGTTTGCCGTTTCTTGGAAGAGGGCTGCGATTTGTTCGTAACCTTCTTTTTTTGCTGCACTTGCATAATAATCATATTTATTGCGAGCTTGAGATTCGCCTGCAAAAGCAACCATCAAATTTTGTTCGGTTTTACTTCCTTTAAGTTCCATAATTACCTCCGTAATTTATTTTATTTTTCGCCTTATATTAACAAAAATAATGTTTATTTGTCAATAGCTTTTTTATCTTTTTCCAACAATAACAATGCACTGCTAAGCACCACGAAAACAGATGAGCAGTTGTGTACGATTGCGCCAAAAACAGGATTGAGCCATCCAAAGAAACTAAGCACAACGGAAATAAGATTGATTGACATTGAAATGACAATGTTGCGCTTGATTGTGGACAATACTTTGCGAGAAAGTTTGACCAAGAAAGGTATTTTTTCAATTTTATCGTTGAAAAGTACCATATCGGCAACTTCCAAAGCGGCATCACTGCCGATTTTGCCCATTGCCAAAGAGCAGTTTGCACTTGCCAATGCGGGAGCGTCGTTTACACCGTCCCCAACCATAAGCACTTTGTTTTGTTGTGCCAAGTCTTTTACGTTGTTGACTTTGTCTTCGGGCAACAAGCCCCATTGTGTTTGAGAAATTCCACATTTATTTGCAATGGACAATGCCGAATCTTTTGCGTCACCCGTCAACATAACGGTGTTTACACCAAGTTTGTGAAGGGATTCTACTGCACCTTTGGAGCCATCTCTTATCGTGTCGGAAAGAGCAACCACGCCTACCAAAACGCCATCAACACTTACGCCGACAACCGTTTTGCCCTGACCGTTCCATTTTTCAACACTTTGGGCAAACTTTTCACTTTGAAAATGTGCATATTTTGCGACGACAACTTCTTTGCCATCTACTTTGGCAGATATGCCAACGCCCACCAAAGAACGACTTTTTTCCACCTTTTTAAGTTGCACCTTTTCCTTGCAATAGTTTACCAAAGGGGTTGCCAAGGGGTGTTCGCTGTTACTTTCGGCAGAACCCAAGAAGGTTAGAAATTGTTGTTGGTCAATATCCGTTTCGATTTCGTCAACTGAAATTTCGCCCTTTGTCAACGTTCCCGTCTTGTCAAACACAACGGTGTTGACTGTGGACAATGCTTCCAAAGCTTGACCTGATTTAATCAAAATTCCGTTTGCGCCTGCTTTGCCTATGCCCGCTGAAATTGCCGTAGGTGTGGCAAGAGCCAACGAACAAGGACAAAATACTACCAAAATCGTTACGCCACGAACCAAACTGTCCAACCAAGTTGCATCACTGAAAACAAGTTTGCTCAACAAAAAGACCACCACAGACAAACTGATTGCCATCGGGACAATTCTTGATGCCCATTTATCTGCAATACGAGCAATGGGGGCTTTGTTTTCTTCAGCGTGTTTGACCAATTCGATCATTTTGGAAACAACCGTTTGGTCACTGGGTTTTGTTACTTTTATGTCAATTAGAGAGTGTTCGTTGAAAGTTCCTGCAAAAACTTCGTCACCCACCTTTTTGTCAATAGGCAAACTTTCGCCTGTGATTGCAGATTGGTTGACGGACGTTGAACCAACTTCAATGATTCCGTCAACGGGAACCTTTTGGTGAGGCAACACACGAACAATATCTCCAACTTTTACAAAGGAAACGGGAAATTCCACAAACGTGCCAC
>JAGBWW010000019.1 GCA_017629595.1 Clostridia bacterium
TATATCACCAACTATATTCGTTCGGCATTTTCCCTTGACGGAACGCCCATCAAAGTAATTTTCAAAGGCGACCAAGAAGACGAAGAAGAATAATTTGCAACAAATTTTTTTCAAATATTAAAACAAAAAACAAAGAGAAAACACAAAGAGTTGTTTGCTCTTTGTTTTGTTTATAAATATAAAATATAGCACACTGACTTTTTTTCAAATAAGTGAAAAGTGGGGTGTTTTTTTGTTTGCAAAGGTGGTCTTTCTTGTATTGTTGCAAACCTTCGTTTTTTATTAATATTAGCCTTTTGCAATGGAAACAAGGTGGTTTGTAATATACTATGCCAAACATAGTACGCTTATTTGACTTGTTTTTACCCAATTTAGGCAAGAAAACAGTCTTTTTCGTTCTAAACGTCAAGCCGTGCTTCATACCATATTTTTAGTTTTAGGAGGTGCCAAAATTTATGAATTTATACAAAGATATTGCAACACGCACAGGTGGTGACGTATATATTGGAGTGGTCGGTCCCGTTCGCACGGGCAAGTCCACGTTTGTAACAAAGTTTATGAATCAAGTTGTTTTACCCAACGTGCAGGACGGATACGCACGCGCTCGTGCCGTGGACGAAATGCCTCAATCGGCAGACGGAAAAACGGTCATGACCACCCAACCAAACTTTGTCCCCAACGTAGCAGTCCCCATCACTTTTGGCGACAAAACGAAGGCGTCGGTACGTTTGATTGATTGTGTTGGTTATCTCATTGACGGTGTGCAAGGGCATTTGGAAGAAGACAAACCTCGCCTTGTGTCCACCCCTTGGAGCGACCAAGCAATGCCTTTTGAAAGGGCTGCAGAAATAGGCACCGAAAAGGTCGTAAAGGAACACTCTACAATTGCCATCGTGGTGACGTGCGACGGCAGTTTTTCCGAACTTCCTCGTGAAAATTACGTGCAGGCCGAAGCAAGGGTAATTTCCGAATTGAAGCAATTAAACAAGCCGTTTGTGGTTGTTTTGAACACGACTCATCCCACCAACAGCAACACCATTGAACTTGCAGAAATGCTTACGGAAAAATATCAAACGGCGGTGCTTCCCGTGGACGTTGCCAATATGACCAAAGAAGTTGCCGAAGAAATTTTGCAACAAGTGTTGCAACAATTCCCCGTGCGCACTATCAAAATTGATTTACCAAAATGGTTGACAACCTTGTCGGGCGATCATCAAGTAATTGCCGACTTAATTGCAAACGTCAAGCAGTACGCTTTGTCCATTGACAAAATGTATCAATGCAAAGAAATCTTAAAAATGGACGACACAGAAGACTTTCTTGCTCCACAAATAACCGAAATGGATATGGGTAGTGGGGTGGTGACCTATGAAATTGCACCTCAATCCGATTTGTTTTACAGGGTGCTTTCAAAAGAAGCAGGTTGTGACGTAACGGATGAATATTCTCTTATGAATTTTGTCATAACTTCGGCATACGCCAAAGGTCAGTACGAACACGTAAAACAAGCCTTCCTTGATGCCACAGTCAACGGTTATGGAGTGGTGTGTCCCAGCGTGGATGAAATGACTTTGCAAGAGCCGGAAATTGTAAAACAAGGAGCTCGTTACGGAGTGAGATTAAAAGCCACAGCCCCCTCTTTCCATATAATGAAAGTGGACGTCAACACCGAAGTTTCGCCTATTATAGGAAGCGAACAGCAAAGTCAGTATTTAATAAAAGAATTTGAATCAAATCCCACACGTCTGTGGCAAACCAATATGTTTGGAAAGTCCTTGTCCGACTTAGCCAAGGAAGGGTTGACGGAAAAATGTGGAGCAATGCCTCACGAAGCGCAAGAAAAAATTGCCAAAACCGTTTCTCGCATCATCAACGACGGCAAAGGTGGCCTCATTTGCCTTTTGCTGTAATTAAATCGTGCAAGAAACATATTTGAAAAAGCAAAAAAAAAGAGCAAACTTTTGAGTTTGCTCTTTTTCTTGTGGCCAAAAACGAAGTCACTCTAAGTGGTGCGAGAAATGGGACTTGTAAGGAGCAACTGAAA